>JAUVLT010000055.1 GCA_030600605.1 Mycoplasmatota bacterium | reverse complement strand
AGACCAAGGATAGCTGAAAACTTGGATAACCATTATTAAATATATCCCCTATGAGCGAGATTCTGAATCAAGTAAGAATTTCCGGAACTCACCGTTATCGAGTTTAAAGAGCTAGTAATATACTAGAACCAAGGTGGTACCGCGGATATCTATTCGTCCTTATTTTTAAGGGCGATTTTTTTATTATAAAGGAGTGAAAAAAATGAGTAATGATTACAAAGATAGTTTATTATTACCACAAACAAAATTTCCAATGAGAGGAAATTTAGGTAATAACGAACCACTAATGCAAGAAGAGTGGAATAAAATAAAGCTTTACGAAAAACGTCTAGCTAAAAACAAGAAAAATGAAGAATATGTTTTACATGATGGACCTCCTTATGCTAACGGAGATATTCATATTGGCCATGCTTTAAATAAAGTCTTAAAAGACTTCGTTTTAAGATATAAAAGTATGAAAGGTTATTATACAAGATATGTTCCAGGTTGGGATACACACGGTCTTCCAATCGAAACAGCTTTAGTGAGAACTAAAAAAGTAAATCGGAACCTGATTGATAAAGTAGAATTTAGAAAAATGTGTTCAGCTTATGCTCTTGAACAAGTTGAAAAACAAAAAGTACAATTTAAACGATTAGGAATCTTAGGAGAATGGAATAATCCATATATTACACTAGACGCGAAATATGAAGCATCGCAATTAAGAATATTTGCTAATATGGTTTCAAAAGGGTTAATCTTTAAAGGACTAAAACCAATATTTTGGTCTCCTTCAAGTGAAACAGCACTAGCTGAAGCAGAAATTGAATATCATGATAAAAAATCACCATCTATTTATGTAGCAATGGATTCCGTTGAAAAACTAGATATCTTTGAAGAAGACTTCAAATACTTAATCTGGACAACAACTCCATGGACAATTCCAGCTAACTTAGCTATCGCAGTGGGCGATCAAATAAAATATTCATTTATCAAAGTAAACAATGTTAATTATTTAGTAGCAACAGAATTAATAACTGAACTTACAAATATTTTAGAATGGGAAAATGTTGAAATAATTAAAGAAGTTAAAGGTAATAAATTAGAAGGCCTAACTTATAAACATCCATTATATGATAGAATAAGCCCGATAGTATTAGGCCATCATGTAACAATAGAAGGCGGTACAGGACTTGTTCATACTGCTCCGGGTCATGGTGAAGATGATTTTATTATTGGTCAACAATATGGTCTTGATATACTATGTCCAGTCGATTCAAAAGGATATATGACAGCTGAAGCTGGTAAATACGAAGGTGAGTTTATCGAGGACTGTAATAAATCTGTTGTTAATGACCTTCATGATTTAGGATATTTACTTAAACTATCTTGGATTACACATAGTTACCCTCATGATTGGCGAACAATAAAGCCGGTAATTTTTAGAGCTACAGCTCAATGGTTTGCTTCAATAGAATCATTAAAAGATGATATGCTGAAAGAAATAAAAAATGTTACTTGGTATCCTAAATGGGGAGAACTACGTATGGCTAATATGGTTAAAGACCGAAAAGCATGGTGTATTTCTCGTCAAAGAACTTGGGGAGTTCCAATCCCAGTATTTTACAATGAAGATGGAACTGAAATACTTGATAAAGAAGTAATCAATCATATCGCAGATATCTTCGAAACTGAAGGTTCAAATGCTTGGTACCTAAAAACTGCGAAAGAATTATTACCAGTAGGTTATACAAATCCTGCATCACCTAACGGAGTTTTCATAAAAGAAACAGACATTTTAGATGTTTGGTTTGACTCAGGAACATCACATCATGGCGGAATGAAAGATTTTGGTCTTCCTTATCCTAGTGATTTATACTTAGAGGGAAGCGATCAATACCGTGGTTGGTTCAACAGTAGTTTATCAACAGGTGTTGCTTCAATTGGTGAAAGCCCATATAAGACTTGTTTAACACACGGATTTGTTTTAGATGGTGATGGCCGTAAAATGTCCAAATCACTCGGAAACGTTATTGATCCCCTAAAAATAATGAAACAAAGTGGGGCAGATATATTACGTTTATGGGTAGCTAGTGTAGATTACCAAAGTGATGTTAGAATTAGTAATGATATGATGAAACAAGTAAGTGAATCATACCGAAAAATAAGAAACACTATTCGCTTTATGCTTGGAAACTTATTTGACTTTGATCCGAGTAAAAATAAAGTAGATTATAAGGACTTAGCCGAAGTAGATCAGTACCTTACTTTAAAACTAAATGATTTAGTTAAGAAAACAATAAACAGTTATGATCACTTTGAATTTGACACAGTATATCGTGATATTACCAACTTTGTTACAAGAGAACTTAGTGCTTTTTACTTAGATTTTACTAAAGATGTTTTATATATTGTACAAGCAAATAATCATAACAGACGTAGTATTCAAACTGTATTATATGATACTACACTAACACTACTTAAGTTATTAACACCGTTTTTACCTCATACTACTCATGAAGCATATCTCCATTTACCACATCATCAATATAGCAACATGTACTTAGAAAATATGCCAGAATTTGTGGAATATGGCGATCAAGAACTAATTACTAAGTATGATCGTTTTATGGAAGTTAGAGATAATATTCTTAAAGCATTAGAAGAAGCAAGAAATGAAAAAGTTATTGGAAAGAGTTTCAATGCAAAGTTAACTTTGTATCCAGAAGGGGAAGTTAAAGAGTTACTTTCAAATATGAATACAAACCTTGGACAAATTTTTATTGTTTCACAATTTGAAATAAAAGAAGGCACAGGAAAATACAAATTTAATAATTTAACTATTGATGTAGAAAAGGCTGAAGGAGAAACCTGTGATAGATGTTGGCAAATTGTTGAAAAAACACATAATGGACTTTGCCAAAGATGTGAAAATATCATAAAATAAATATTAAAAAGTCTGAAAATTTTATTTTTCAGACTTTTGTATTATAATTATCTTAGGAAGTGATAAATATGAAAAAAGGAATATTGTTAATTCTATTATCTATAAGTACTATTTTACTCGTTTCATGTTCAAGCAATCCATTTACTGCACCTGCTGGTACAGAAATCGTTGAAAGTGATACAATCTCTTTCACTTATTATAATGGAGTTAATTCAGAAAAATTATTTGAATATACTTTTTCAAATGAATATTTTTACTTTATCGGTCCATTAGGAATTAACTATAGTTTTACAACTATTAATAATTATTTAGAAATAAGTGATGAATTTATTGCTTTTTTAGAGTATTACGAAGGAAACATTGTATACGATAAATATTTAAATGATAGTTATGGAGACGAATTAAAGTTATCACTTGGGGCAACTGATGGAAACTATAATCTTTCAAAAATAAGCATTGATAATAATATTTATGATGTTGATGCTTACATTTCAATTGAAAATGGGCTTAAAATAATCTTTTCTTACACTCAGTTTTATCATGATGAGCAGTTAATCATTGTTCCTTATCATTTGGCAATCATTGCCTATGATATCCACGAGTTATACTTAAAAGAGTATTTACCAGCTGATAATGATTATGTTTCAGAAAAAGCAATATTGACTAAATACATTACTCATATCATTCCATTACCTTCAAAAGTGGGCTTTTTATCTTCTTTTCATAATAATGATGATTTAAAAGATTTAGGTTACTATTCAAGAATTATTATAGATAATACGAGTAATGTGCCTCACATAGAAGAAGTTTGCAGTGACACTAATACTGAAAACTGTTTTGAAAAACAATACTCTATTTTAGAAGGAATTATCTATAATATGCATTTAAATAGCGTTATCACTTTTTATCAAGATAACTATAATGGAAGATATATTGAAGAAGATTTTATTTTTACAATAAATAATGAAAATTATAAAATTGTCTTAATCTCTGGGGTATTACAAATAGATTATTCAGATCAAGCAGGAACAACAGAAGATATTGTAAATTTTGAAATTACTAAATATGATGATTAAGCAAGCCTTTTGGCTTGTTTTTTTTCTGTTTAGATTAAAAATGTTGATTTTATAGATAATGTTTTGTAAAATGTTATTATCGTTTAATCCTAAAATACGGTTAGGAGTTACAAGTCCCCTAAAATTGACTTTATAACGGTAAAAAAATTTTAGGAGGTACGTCATGACAAATAGAAAATTAGAATATACCTTTAAAAATATTTTTTACTATTTTTTAGGTTTTTTTATTTTGGGGCTTGGTGTAACAACATTACTTAGATCTAGGCTTGGCGCAGGTGCCTGGGATAACGTTACTTATAATTTAAGTGTGTTATTAGGTACAACATTAGGAACAACTTCATTAATTATCGCTGTTGTATTAATGGTTATTGTTTTAGCTGGTACAAGAAAATGGAAGTTATTGTTTATGTTTATTCCAATTATCTTTGTAGCTTCATCTATTGATTTATGGGATATTATTATTTTAGGAGATTATCATCCAGAATTATTTATGCAATTTGTCTTTTATATTATAGGTGCTCTTACAATTCCATTTGGGCTAGCATTAATTATAACTTCAAAATTTCCAGCATTTGTATTTGATGAATTAATGATTATGCTTATGGCAATATTAAAAACTGAAAAAGTTGCATTGATTAGATTAGGCATCGAAGTGTTTGGAATTTTGTTAGCAATTGCAATTGGGTTTACCGCAGGTATTGGATTTGGAGCTGTTAATTATGGTTCAATACTAATGGCAATTATTTTGGGACCAATTCTTAGTTTTTACTTAAAACTATTAGGTGGTAAGAAAAATGAAGAAACGTAAAATGGTCTTTAGTGTTAAGAATATCACAATCTACTTATTAGGCTCTATTATCATTTCATTTGCCGTTGTTATGATGTTAAGAAGCCTTATTGGTGTAAGTTCATGGGATACTCTTCATTATAGTTTGCATGCATTGACTGGCATAACTGTAGGTACTGCGACAATTTATGTTGCTCTTACTTTTACTGTTTTTGTTACAATTGCTAACAAAGAAATAAAATATATTGGTATGGTAATTCCCATCGTTTTAGTAGGGGTTTTGATTGATATCTTTAATCTTTATGTTTTAGTTAACTATATCCCCGAAAATCTATT
Organism: Mycoplasmatota bacterium; assembly: GCA_030600605.1. Taxonomy (GTDB): domain Bacteria; phylum Bacillota_I; class Bacilli_A; order Izemoplasmatales; family Izemoplasmataceae; genus JAFGXW01. The sequence continues at coordinate 2,702 of JAUVLT010000055.1, read as the reverse complement.
ATTAAGAATTTTAACTTATTTTCTCGGATTATTACTTTTACCCTTTGGAGGTTCTATGCTAATAATTTCATCATTTCCTGCCGGAGTCTTTGATGAATTTATGATAACTATGATGAGACTATTTAAAACTAACAAATTGATATTAGTTCGTGTTATAATGGAAATGTCGGCTGTCACATTAGCCATTATTCTTGGTTTTATTGCTGGTATTCAATTTGGAATGGTAAATATTGGAACACTTATTTTTTCTTTAAGTGTTGGAGTATTTGTTAAATATTATTTGAAACTATTTGAAAGGGTTGGTTTATATGAAGTTGAACAAATTAATTGATCACACTTATTTAAAAGCTTTTGGTACAAAAAACGAGATAAATAAGTTAATCGAAGAAGCAAAAGAATATGATTTTAAAAGTGTTTGTGTAAATCCTTTTTGGGTTGAACACAGCAGTAAATTATTACATGGAACTGATGTTTTAGTTTGTACAGTAATTGGATTCCCACTTGGAGCAAATACAATTGCAACTAAAGTATTTGAAACTAAGAACGCTGTTGAAAACGGAGCTGATGAAATCGACATGGTTTTAAATATTGGTAAAGTTAAAGAGCAAGATTTTGATTATATCTATCAAGAAGTAAAAGCAGTTAGAGATGCTTGTCCTAATAAAACTTTAAAAGTAATTTTAGAGACTTGTTACCTAACAAAAGAAGAAATTAAATTGGCGAGCGTTGCCTCAATTAATGCTTTGGCTGATTTCGTAAAAACTAGCACAGGTTTTGGAACTGGTGGAGCTAAAGTAGAAGATGTTAAAATTATGAAAAAAGTAGCTAAAAATAAAGAAGTAAAAGCTAGTGGCGGAGTAAGAAGTAAAGAAGATGTAGAAAAGATGCTGGAAGCTGGGGCTACTAGAATTGGTACTAGTAGTGGGATTTCACTTGTTAAAGGTGAAACAGTTACATCAGACTATTAGGAGGACAATTATGAGTACACCACATATTGAAGCAAAAGATGGAATTATTGCAAAAACAGTAATTATGCCCGGAGATCCTCTTCGCGCAAAATATATCGCAGAAACATATTTAGAAAACGTTGAAAAGTTTAATAATATTCGTAATATGTTTGGCTACACTGGTACTTATAAAGGAAAGAAAATAAGTGTTATGGGTAGTGGTATGGGAATGCCAAGTATTGGAATTTACTCTTATGAATTGTTTAAATTTTACGATGTTGAAAATATTATTCGAATTGGAAGTTGTGGTGCATATGCAGCTGAACTAAATCTTTATGATGTTTTACTTGTAGACAAAGCATGGAGCGAGTCAAGTTATGCGAATATTCAAAGTGGACAAACAGGTATTGATACTATTTACCCTAGTCCTATACTAAATGAGAAACTTAAAAAACTTTCTAATGACCTAAACATTCCAATTACTTTAGGAACGATTCATTCAAGTGATGTTTTTTATCGTGAAAACTTTAAAGACTTCGAAAAAATTCGTGATGAACATGGTTGTTTAGCTGTTGAAATGGAATCTTTTGCATTATTTCAAAATGCAAAAGTTACAGGAAAAAATGCAGCATGTCTTTTAACAGTAAGTGATTCACTTGTTACTCATGAAGCTACAACTGCTGAAGAACGTCAATTCGCTTTTACAAAAATGATGGACATTGCGTTAGGAATGGCAGAATAATATTTGAAAAAGTGCGAGAGCGCTTTTTTTAGGAGATAGTTATGGAAACAAAAATAATCTACAGCAAAAGCTATACCTTAAATATGGCAAAAACTGATAAATTCAAAACCAATCGAATCCAAATATCATTTTCAAATAATTTATCAGAAAAGACCGTCTCAAAAAGAGGGTTACTTCCATATTTATTAAAAGCAGTATCAAAAAAATACAATTCAAGAGAAAAAATGTCTGCCTACTTAGAAAACATGTACGCAGCTCGTTTTAATGTGGGAGTAAGCAAAATTGCAAAAACACATTTTGTCAATTTTGATTTATCCGTAATAAATGATCAATATACTCTTGATAAAGAACACCTGTTTCAAAAAGCCCTTGCTTTTATTAATGAAATTATTTTCAATCCGAATTTTAATGAAAAAACATTTATAGAAGAAAAAAGATTATTAAAAGAACACTTTAGTGGAATATATGCAAATAAGCTTAAATACACTATGCAAGAAATACATAAGGTAATGTTTAAAGATGAAATATATCGCATTAGTGCTTTAGGTATCAAAGAAAAGTTAGATAACATTTCATTAGCTGATTGTAAAAAAACTTACACCGATATGATTAATAATGATTTAATTACCATTAATGTCGTTGGTGATATCAGTTTTAATGAAGTTGAAAAATTAATAGAAAAATATTTTTCTTTTAAAGAAAGAGTATTTAAGCCGGTATTAATTGATACTTCTAGCAAAGATTTTACAAAAACAACAGAAATCATTAAAAAAATTGATGTCAATCAAGCAAAATTAGTAATAGGTTATCGATTAAATACTTTTTATCAATCAAATGAGTATTATAGTGCAGTCGTATTTAATACTTTATTTGGTGGATCATCAGAAAGTATGCTTTTTAAAGAAATAAGAGATAATTTAGGACTAGTTTATTTTATAAGTAGTAGTTATGATCCCTATAAAGGTGTCTTATTTATTATATCGGGGATAAATAAAGAAGATTATATAATAGTC
>JAUVLT010000017.1 GCA_030600605.1 Mycoplasmatota bacterium | reverse complement strand
TATAATGATAAGATTAAAGAAGCTTCATTATTTATGTTATTGCCAATGGTTATTTTAAGTGGGTTAATAATTTATACAGGAGTACTTCCTAATTTCTTTTTAAGATTCATTAACAATGTACTTATTGAAGTAGGGATTACCCCGATAGTACTGGGTGATTATACAGTTACTGGGAATAATGGTGTTTTACAACCGGCTTTAATTGCGACAGTATTTGGAGTTGGAGTTTTGATAGCATTTATTATTTTTATAGTTTTAAAGAAATCGAAAAAAGTCGGATTAATGGATACATATACGGCTGGTAACTTTATTTATACTGAAGAGTTAATGCATTATAGTCTTGATTTTTATGCACCTCTTGAAAGGCTATATGAAAAGTATATAAATATTACTAAAGACTTTTATAAGAAATTAGAAAGTTGGGTTGTTTCATTTGGTCAATTTGTTAAATATTATTTCTTTACGAATAAACCTGAAATAGCCGTATTCTGGATAATTATCTTAATGTTAGTTGTATTGTGGGGTGACTTATTATGATAACTGGTATTTTATTTGGTATAGGTGTTGCGTTTTTTGGATTTGTTTTACAAACTTCTATTGCAGGAGTTAATCGTAAGGTTGTAGCAAGAGTTCAAAAACGATATGGACCAAAATGGTATCAAGAATTTCTAGATATCTTTAAGTTGTTAAGTAAAAGAAGTGTAACACATGGTTGGGTTTTTGATTTTGGTGTAATTATGGCATTAGGTGGAATTATTGGGACAGCAATGTTTATGCCAATAACACAAAACCTAATTGCTTTTCCGGAATATGATAACTTTTTCATCTTTGTCTATTTAATAGCTGTTGGAATGTTAGGTATGGCTATGAGTGCTAGTGGTAGTGGTAATCCACTTGCTAGTATTGGAGTAATGCGTGCCTTAACAACAATGCTTGCTTATGAAGTTCCTTTCATGATTGTTGTATTAACAATTATTAAACTAACAGGAACAAGTAGTTTATCAGAAATTGCTGCATTTCAACAATTAGCCGGGAATAACTGGTTCTTTATCGCTTTACCACTAGGTGGTATAGTTGGACTTATGAGTTTAATGGGTATGGTTGGTAAGAAACCATTTGAAACACATATTGCACCTGCTGAAATTGCCTCAGGTCCAATGGTTGAATATGGTGGAAAACAACTAGGAATGTTGTTCATTATGCATGAGATTACTGTGTTTATTGAAGTAAGTTTATTTGTTCATCTATTCTTAGGTGGAGCAGATAATATTATCTTCTTCGTTATTAAATATTTCGCAGTCTACACGACAATAAACATTATTTCTAGTGTTTATGGTAGATTCAAAATTGATCAAGTAGTTTTATTCTTTTATAAATGGCCAATAACGATGGCTATTGTTCAAGCGTTTATCGCAATTTATTTAGGGTGGGTGATTTAAATGTTGTCGACAAAATTTACAAAAATGACTAAAGAGGAAGTAGATAGAAAATGGTGGGAAATTGGTGACTTTTTCCGTCGTAACTCTCTTTGGATGTTAATGTATTGTACGGGATGTTGTGCTATTGAGCTACCACCAGCAATGACATCAGCTTATGATATGGAAAGACTTGGTATGGGTCCTATGGCTACACCTCGTCAAGCAGATGTTTTATTAGTTACTGGTTATTTATCATTAAAAACTTTACGCCGTTTAATTTACACTTATGAACAAATGAGTGAACCAAAATATGTTGTAGGGTTTGGTAGTTGTACGATAAATGGGGGAATCTATCATGATTCTCACGCTGTAATAAATCAATTAGATCAATACGTTCCTGTAGATGTTTATGTAGCAGGGTGTATGCCTAATACTGAAGCTGTAATGAACGGGTTTGTTGATTTGATGGATCTTATAAAAAGTAAAAAGGCTAATGGTTGGAAAGACTATCATAAAAGATATGAATGGTATTTAGAAAATCAAAAAGCTGCATTAGGGGAGGTAAGAGTCCATGACGAATTCCATGAATAATGTTGATTATATCTCTAACCTTGTTGAAAGTAATTTTAAATTAATTGAAAAAGAAATAGTTAATAAAAACCAAGTTAGTTATATTATTGATAAAGAAAGTGTTCATAGTCTACTTACTTTTCTAAAGACAAATGGGTGGATTCAATTATCATATTTATCAGCAATTGATTGGCCAAAAGAGAATAAGTTTGAATTAGTTTATATAGTATTTAATTGGGAAATGCCGGTTTATATTCAAGTGCGTGCTATGCTTGATCGTAATAATCCTGTAATGCCTTCAATATTACCGATATTCCCAGGATGCAAGTATTATGAAAGAGAAACTCATGAATTCTTTGGAATTAAGTTCCCAGGAAATCCTGATCATGAAAAACAATTGATTTTAGAAGAGTGGGATGAAATACCACCACTTCGAAAAGATTTTGATCCTCGTGCTTATTCAGATAAGAAATTTGCAAAACGTGAGTATACTGAAGATTTTGTTAATTTAAATGGTCAAGAAAGTAAACAAATAATAAGAAAACAAAGAAAAACAAAGATTATGAATGTAAGAAAAGGAGGTAAAAAATAATGAAAGAAATGAAATTATTTTTAGGACCTCAACATCCCGGAATGCATGGTAATGCTGCTGTACATATGTACGTTGAAGGTGACATGATCGTAAAAGCATTTTTACTTCCAGGGATGTTACATCGTGGATTTGAAAAGGGAATGGAACGCCACACTTGGGTAAATAATATTGGCCTAATTCCTCGTGTTTGTGTTGTTGAACCGGATATTAATGAAATGGCATTTGCACAAGGTGTAGAAATGTTACTTGGAATGGAAATTCCTGAAAGAGCTCATTATATTAGAATGATTATTTTAGAGCTTGCTCGGTTAAGTACTCATTTAATGGCTTATGGAGGACTAGGTAGTCCAACAGGTCTTTATACTTTGATGTATCATGCTCATACTGACCGAAATACAATTTTAAACATCTTTGAAAAGATTACTGGACATCGTGTTTATCATATGTATATTGTTCCTGGTGGTGTTCGAAAAGATCTACCTGTTGGAATTGAAAAAGATATTCACGCTTTCTTAGATGATTTAGAAAACAGATATGAAGAATATCGTGATTTAGGAATTAATAATCCAACTATCCTTGCTCGTATTACAAATACAATTGAGCTTCCAGCTGAAGTTGTATGGGAATTAGGAGTTACAGGAATTGGAATGAGAAGTGCTGTTAATAAAGAATACGATTTACGTAAGGTTATACCTTATGCAAGATATGACAAAATTGATTTTACTGTTCCGATTGCTGATTATTCTGATGCAAAAAGTAGAGTAGATTGTAAACTTCAAGAAGTGGTTCAATCAATTAACATTATTCGTCAATGTTTAGTAAAAATGCCAGAAGGTGAAGTAAAATTACCTCTTGGAAGAGGACAATCAATGAGATGGACAGTTCCTAAAGGACATGTCTATTCAGTAGTTGAAAGTAGTCGTGGTGAGTTTGGTTATTATATGGTATCTGATGGTGGATTGAACCCTTATAGAGTTGGGGTAAGAGGAGCAAGTTATCCTCAAGGATTACTTGGAATTGAAAAATATTTACCGGGGACACGTATTGATGATGCCGCACTTTGGGTAGATACAATGGGTGTATGTTCTCCGGAGATAGACAGATAGGAGTGATTATATGAAAAATAGATCTAATATGTTCACTTCTTGGCGACTATTAAAATATTTATTTAAAAAACCATTAACAATACCATATATTGATATTTTCACTAAAAAGAATGCTGATTACTTAAATAAAAATTCAATTATAAAAATAAAAAGCAGAGTAGTAAATAGTGAACCTCGTGAGGGTGCTGATAATATCCGTGGATTCCATACGAATGACTGGGAAGAATGTATCGGTTGTTCTACTTGTATGGATATTTGTCCGACAGAAGCAATCACTATGGCAGAAAGACTAGATGTAGAAGATAAAGAAGGTGCACTCCAACAAAGACCAATTATTGATTATGGAAGATGTTGTTTTTGCGCATTATGTGTTGATACATGTACAACAGGTTCATTAAAGATGAGTAAAGAATATATTTATTCTCATAGTGATCCAGATCAGTTTTTATTAATGCCTGAAGATTTATGGCAAGGTCAAGTTGTAAAAGATGGATGGGTAAAAGATGAAGTAAGTGATTTACTTGATTTAAAACGTGTTCATATGGAACATGAGGACCCCGAAGAAAGAAAATCTTCTTTCATTGAAATTGTTAGAGGATATAGTAAAGAATATGCCAAACAAGAAGCAGCACGTTGTGTTGAATGTGGTGTTTGTACAGGAAGTTGCCCAGTTCAAATGCATATCCCAGCTTATATTAAAGCAATTTGGGAAGATGATATTGAAGGAGCATTACGTGAAGTTTATGAAACAAATCCACTTCCTGGAGTTTGTGGACGTGTATGTACTCACAATTGTGAAACAGCATGTTCTATTGCAGTTAGAGGAGAAGCAATAGCTATACGTTGGTTAAAACGTTATATTATTGATAGTGCACCAGATGATATTTATAAAAAAGCATTAATGGAACCTGTCAGTGAAGTAATTGACGCTAGTGTTGCAGTAATTGGAGCAGGTCCAGCCGGACTTGCCGCAGCATATTATTTGAGAGTAATGGGATATAAAGTAGATGTTTATGAAGAAAAAACATTAACAGGTGGAGTTATGAGATATGGTATTCCAGCATATCGATTACCTGATAGTGCTATTGACAAAGATATCGACTTCATTGAATCTATTGGTGTTAAAATGATTACTAACACTCGTGTTGGTAAAGATATTTCAATGGATAAATTAGAAAAAGAATATGACGCTGTTTTCCTTGGTACTGGATTCTTCAAACCTAGACCATTAAATATTTTGGGAGCCGATCATAAAGATGTAATTGGTGCAATGGAGTTCTTACCAAAAGTAAGAGACTTTGAAAGAGGAGTACTAGAACTTGAAGATATTGATGTAGCTAGAAGCATTGTTGTTATTGGTGGTGGAGACGTAGCATTTGACGTCGCAAGAAGTGCAACTAGACTTCAAATGTTGAAATATGGTGAAAGCCATGTAAAACTTACATCACTTGAAGATCAAAATGTATTACCATGTTCTGAAGATGAATTAATTGAAGGAGCTGAAGAAGGAATTGAATTTTTCTGTGGTAATGGACCTCAAGAAGTTTTACTTAAAAAAGGAAAAGTTACAGGATTGAGACTTTGGAAATGTTTATGCATTTTTGATGAAACAGGAAAATTCAATCCTGAATTTGATAAAGAATGTGAACAAATTATTGATGGTGAACAAGTCTATATCGCAATTGGGCAATCACCTGATTATGATTATATTCCAGCTTCTCTTAATGAAAAACTTTCATTCAAATGGGGTAAAATCGAAGCATCTGAACTTGGTCAAGTTAAAGGTGTAGATTGGTTGTTTGTAGGTGGAGACATTTTACGTGGTCCAGATTTAATTAGTGGTGTAGCTGATGGTCATAGATCCGCTCAAGGAATTGATGACTATTTATACAATAAAGCTAAGAAAAAAGAAGTTTCAAAAACACTACAAGAAATGAGACTTGCTGCTAAACAAGGTACTCCGCATTTAACTTACCGTCAAAAAGGAAAAAAGTTATAAAATAGTATAAGAAAGAGCCTAATTTAATAAATTGAATTAGGCTTTTTATTTACAATGATTAATGATTATAGTATTGATAAATCTGATCTAAATGGTATTATGAAAGAAGTAAAAAACTATTTCATAATGATGAACGTTATTTAGATTGTCTTAATAGAGTGCATACTGATTTAATAGCTTATTATTAAGAAAAAGGACTAACATTTATAATAAAATGTAGTCCTTTTTAATTTCCGTTTCCCGGTGGGTCTCCACCGTTTCCAGGGTCGTCTTCTTCATTATCGATTGGATGCAATAATAAGTATTTAATACGGTAAAGTTCTCTAATTGGAAGATCTTTTAATTCATCTAAAGTATGTGTGTTGTCTAAGATAATAATTTTTCTTATTAAAAGAAGTTTTGCGACTGTAATCCTATTGTTTTTGGCGGTATTAATTAAAGATTCTAATTGTTCATCGGTAACATTAGGATTTCTTTCTTTGATAACCCTAACAAGCGCAGCGTACTTGTTTACTTCATTAGCTATCTTGGTTTCGAGTTGCGATTCTAGTCTTTCTGTTACTGCTGCGTTATTAGAGTCAACTCTAATTAAGATGACATTTTCTTCAATGGTTTCAATAATATATCCACGTTCATGTGCTTTTTGAATTATGATTTCAATAGTTCTATCTAATGTTAAGCCTCTAAATTTAATGTCTCGACTTATTACTTCTTCACCTTCATCATTGATTGCGGTTACGTTGATTACATAATCATCATCATCTAATGTAATTTCAATTGATGGGTTAATATCTACTGTAATAGTAGATGCAACAACTGGAGTAGCAGGTTTAGAAGTGAAAACTAAAGTGACAAGTATTGCGAGAATGAAAACTGTCGCAAGAGAATATGAAAAACTTTTAAACGAAAAGTAATCAGATAATGATCTTTTTGTTTTTACGGGAACTCTAAACTCACTAGAATTCTTTATTTTATTTAAAACATCAGGTGTACGTTCATTACACGATTCCTTGATTTTAAACTTAATATTGTGTTTATTCATTTTTGCCACCTTCTTTCTATACTTCGTCTTTTAGCTTTTTAATTGCTTTATTATATATCCAAGTAATTGTTCCAATAGGTTTATCTAATAGTTTTGCAATTTCTCGATGTTTTAAATCCCCAATAATATGTAATAATATGACCTCTTTTTCAATATCAGATAAAACCTTGAAAATCTGAGTGATAAGCACTTCATTTTCAGCAGTACTAGCGCAACTACCTAACATGTATTCTTGTTCACTAAGATCAATGAGCATTTCTCTTTTACGCCTATTGAATTCATTAATTGCTAGATTCTTAGCGATTGTAACAATCCATGATTTAAAGTGAGCTTTACGTTTATATGTATGAATCTTATTTAACGCTTTTAAATATGTATCTTGCATTATATCTTCAGATAATTGACAATCTTTCAAAATGATAAATATTGAATAATATACGACATTTTTTGTTTGATAATAAATATCATCAAATACTTCAATATCTCCGTTCTGGAGTTGCTTTACTAATGCATTTATATCTCTATCAGCCACTTTAAATCACCTCTCTTTCAAAGTAATCTTAACATGGTGAATAGTGATAGTCAAAAGTAATCCCTTCATAGGGTTAGGCAGGCTATTTGCCTGCCTAACAAATAGAGGTGCAATTAATGTATCTATTCTTCGTCTGGTGTTTCGCAAGGAAATTGTTGATAATAATCTCTTACAATTATCAATAATTCTCTGACTGGGATGTTTAAAGCATCTTCAAGTAGTAAATCTTCATCAGCAATTTGTGCTAGCAAAGCTAATTTTAGTAAATCAGGGTTAACATCCAATTCCTCAGCTAATGCAATTAAATCTTCTTGCGTAAAATCTTCTGATAAAATTATATCATTAACATAGTTGATTATCATATATCTCATGACATGTACTCTTATTTCATGGATTCTATTTTCAATTTGTTCTTCAGTAAGATTTGGATTATTTGAAATATGTTGCTCAAGTCTAATTCTAAATTGATTGATTAATCTTGCTTTTTTTATTCTTCTAAGAGCTAGTTTTTCAGCAGTCATTTCTGAAAGTACTTCTTGGTGATGATCTTTCATTATTTCAAGTAAATCTTTAACTGGCATTTCAAGTCCAACTTCAAGTGTTAATTCTTCATCAATTGTTTGTGCTAGTAAGACTAATTTAAGTTTTCCAGGAGTAACTCCTAGTTCTTCAGCTTGAATAATTAAATCTTCTTGTGTGAAATCTTCAGTTAAGACTACTCCGTTAATATAACGCATTGCCATGAAACGCATTATACGATTTCTTAGTCTTTCTCTAATTCGAGCTGGCATTTCACTTTCTTCATCACCTAAAACAGTAATTAATACAGCATTATCTTCTCCATCTACATCAATGAATCCAGCTTCGGTTGCTAGTTCAACAAATAATTCAACAGCGTCTTCAATATTCATTCCGACAAAATCAATATCAACACAAATGATTTCAGCGTCTTCATTTAATAATGTATATGATTCAACTAAGTCATCTTCATCAACTACAAATTCAATTGATGGATTAATATCGACAGACACATAAAGTCCTGCTGCTTCAACTTCAGCTTCAGTATTATCAGCACATGCTGCGATTCCAAATAATAATGTTACTCCTAATAGTATAGTTCCAAATTTTTTAAACATTTTAATTCCTCCTTTTTATTTTCCTTCATAATATAAACAAACGAAACCTTGGTTTTATTGGTAAAATATAAAAATAATTTTATTGCAATTGTATTAATCATTAAAACTGGATATGGTAGAATAAGAATAAGAGGAGTGGTAAAATGAAAGTTATAGCTATTGGCGGAGTAGCCTTATCAATGAGCGCAGTAAGTAAATTAAGACGTCTAGATCAAGAAATTGAGATAGTAGTTTATGAACAAGGGACAGTTTTGAGTTATGGTGCTTGTGGTATGCCTTACTATATAAGTGATGAAATAAAAGATCCTAAGAAGCTTATTGCTAGAACAAAAGAACAGTTTTTAGATATGAATATAGTTGTCCATACATTACATCGAGTTATCAATGTATTTGATGAAAGAAACGAAATAGAAATAATAAACCTTGAAACAAACGAAATATTTATTGATACTTATGATTATTTAATAATTGGTAGTGGGGCAAGCGCAATTATCCCTCCTTGGGAAAACGTTAAACTAGATAACATTTTAACACTTAGTGTTTATGAAGATAGTATCCTTATTAAGAGTAAGGTTGATAGTGGAAAAATAAAAAAAGTTACAGTTGTCGGAGGAGGATTTATTGGTATTGAGATGATTGAAGCTTTTTTAACTAGAGGACTAGAGGTAACATTAATTGAACTTGACAATCAAGTTCTTAGTGTGTTGGATAAAGAAATGACGATTCCACTTGAAGAACACTTAAGAAGTAAAGGAGTTAAACTTCAACTCAATGAAGAGGTTATAAGATTTGAAGGAAATACGCAAGTAAACAAAATAATAACCAATAAAGGTGAATATGAAACTGATTTGGTTTTAATAAGTATTGGTATTAGTCCAAACACCTCGTTTTTAGAAAGTAGCAATATTGAACTCCAAAATGGAGCAATTGTCGTAAATCGAAAAATGCAAACAAATATTAGTAATATATATGCTGGTGGAGACTGCAGTATGATCTATAATTTAGTAGCTAAGGAAAATCGTTATTTGCCAATGGGCAATAACGCAAACAAACAAGGTCGCGTTATTGCTGAAAATATAAATGGTGGGAATTTCTTATTCAATGGTGTATTAGGTACAACTGTAATAAAAGTTGCTGATATGGAAGCTGCAAAAACAGGTATTACTGAAAAAGAAGCTATTTTAATGGATATTAAATACAAAACAGTAACAATCACAGGGGAAAACCACGCAGGATACTACCCTAATCCACAACCCATTACAGTAAAGGTAATTTTTAGCCCAATTACGAAAGTTATCTTAGGAGCTGAATTAGTAGGATATAAAGACACTGCATTAAGAGTTAATGTCTTTGCTGTAGCAATTCAAAAAGAAATGACGACATCTGAATTAGGATTTTTAGATTTGGCTTATGCCCCTCCATTTGCTGGAGTATGGGACGTAATAGCAGTTGCTTTAAATAAAGCAAAATAAAGCAGTTCTCATGAACTGTTTTTTTATTCACTTGGAAATTCTATATTATGACAGAAATGTCCTTTTATTTAGTTAACAAAGATATAAAATATACTATATTTGTGAAAAGCCGATTTCACACGTCTTTTTCCTATGTTTTCACATATCTAGTGTCAAATGATAATGGAAAAAGCAAAGTAATAAATATAGTATTTTTTAAACGCGTTCTAATAGTTATTAGATATGTGGTATAATATTTTATGATGACAGTGGTGGTAAAACGGAACCCGTTTATAAAACTAAGAAAGGTAGTATGTATAATTGTACTGCTGAACAATATTTAGAATATCATATTAGAAATAACCATGAAAAGGTGAATCTTATTCTCACTGTGAGTTTATATTCCGCTGGAATGTTTAATTTAAGTATAACTAAATATAAAAGGAGCTATTAACTATGAAAAAGATTAAAAAAGGTCTTACAAGTCGAAAATTAATGTTGATTTGGGTTTTAGGTATGGCAGGACAAATTTGTTGGAATGTAGAAAATCAATGGTTTAATACTTTTATTTATGCAAATATTGCGCCAAATTCAACTATTGTTAATGTAATGGTTGGAGTAAGTGCTGTTACTACAACATTTGCAACATTCTTGTTTGGAACTATGAGTGATAGGTTAGGAACGCGTAAACCATTTATAGCTATTGGTTATATTCTATGGGGAATCTTTACTATCGTTTATGGAACAACTATTTTTATTCCACATTCTCTTGTTAACTATGGTATGGTAGCTGCGATTTTAATTGTAATGGCCGATGCAATTATGAGCTTTTTTGGATCAATGGGGAACGATGCTGGGTTTAATGGTTGGTTGAGTGATAGTCTTGATAAAGACAATCAAGCTCAGATTGGAACTGCTCTAGCAGTTCAACCTGTGTTAGGGACAATTGTTGGAACGGTATTAGGTGGAATTATTATAGTTACTTTAGGATATTTTTGGTTCTTCTTGATTATGGGTGTATTTGTAATAATTATTGGGATTATTTCAGCTTTCAAAGTAAAAGATGTTGCTAAATTAAAACCATATAAAAACGGAAGTTTTTGGCATCAATTCGCAATCCCTTTTAACTTTAAAAAGTTTATTTTAATGCGTGAGTTAGTTTGGCTTAATTTACTTATAACTACTTTCTTTGTTGGATTTCATGTGTATTTTGTACACTTAGGAAATATTTTTATTTATAATTATGGTTTTAGTGAAGCGGAATTTGGTTATATAGAAGGATCAGCTTTGCTTTTAGCAGCTTTAATGACAATTCCAGCTGGTTACTTTATTAAAAAGAACAAATCTTCTGCTATTCTTTTTGTTACATTTTTGATTAATGTTTTAGGATTGTTGTTGTTATGGGGGTTAGGAAAGAACTCAGATGGTGTAAATATATTGAGTGCTGCTAATATACCATTGTTTTTTGGATTATTTTTAGTCGGAACAGGGTATATTATAACAATGCAAGTAACAATGGTTTGGGCTAAAACGCTTTATCCTGATGAATCTAGAGGACAGTTTGAAGGGATTCGAATTATGTTCTTTGTTTTATTCCCGATGATTATAGGACCTTTTATTGCAAATTTAATTATTAATCAATCAGAAATGTTTTATTCGCATGATTATGGTATGGGTCTAGTAATTGGTCAAGTACCAACGGGAACCTTATTTTTAGTGGCAGCTATAATTACTGCTTTAGCTTATATTCCACTTCATTTTGTAACTAAACACTTTAAAGTTAGGCTTGCTGAGTAAAAGGGTTATATAGGTTTATCCTTGATAACTTAATCATTCAAGAAGTCATAATTAAATCTATAGTTTTTATAGTCTTAATTATACATGACAAGACAGTATTTTATAATTAACGGGCCTTCGTGGGTATCTGTAATAATCTCATTAAGTGTATGTATATTATTAATCATATTTTTCTCACTCGATAGCAAAATAAAAAGAATCAGTTTGTAAAAATTTTAGTTGATTACCTAAAATTTACAACAGTCGAGGGAGATATTTAATGAATATGTTTATGCAGTACTTGCACAGATAAAACAGAATTAGTATAAAGTGAAAAAAATGAATATCTGTTGAGGAGGATTAAGATGCAAAACGAAATAAAAAATATACAACCGCTTTTAAATAAAAAAGGACATTTAGCAAATCCAGGATTTGCTAAAAAGATGTATTGGGAGTATAAAAGAAAAGATATTAAGGCAAGTAAGTTTAAAATCAAAGAATGGGATTATTATTTAATTAATAATGATGAGTTTGGGATTGCCTTTACAATCGCTGACAATGGCTACTTAGGATTTGTAAGTGTAACATTACTGGATTTTAAAAATAAAAGTTATGAAATGTTCAGTAATATTAAACTTTTCCCTTTAGGAAGGTTTAATATGCCCGAGTCGTCATTTAAAGGTGATGTTGTATTCAAAGATAAAAAAATAGAATTAAAATTTATAAAAGATAGTACTAAAAAAGTTATATCATGTGATATTGTAAATTTTAAAGATGGTAAGCCTTTAAAATGTAATATTGAATTGACGAATGAACCAGAAGAATCAATGGTTATCGCAACTCCTTTTACTAAGAATAAGAAAGCTTTTTATTATAATCAAAAGATTAACTGTATGAGAGCTGATGGTACTGTTTATTTAGGAGAAGAATCAATTGTTTTTAGTGATGCATATGCTGTTTTAGACTGGGGCAGAGGTGTATGGACTTACAATAATACTTGGTTTTGGGGAACAGCTTCAGGAAAAATAAATGATAAACAGTTTGGTTTTAATATCGGATATGGATTTGGTGATTTAAGTAATGCCACAGAAAATATGATCTTTTATGATGGTAAATCACATAAATTTGATCAAGTTGAATTTGAAATACCCAAGACTGGTAAAAAATATGACTTACTGAAAGAATGGAAAATCATATCTAATGATGATCGATTTAATTTAATATTTACACCCATTTTAAATAGATTTGATAAGATATCATTAGTCTTGCTTGTAAGTAATCAACACCAAGTCTTTGGGAAGTTTAAGGGGTATGTTATATTAGATGATGGCACAAAGTTAGAAGTGAAAGATTTGCTTGGTTCAGCAGAAGTAGTACATAATAGATGGTAATGAAAGTAGTGATGAAAAAATGTTGGCAAAAGAAATAGTACAAAACCAAAGAGAATACTTTAAAAATCAACATACAATTAGTTATGACTTTAGAAATAATGCTTTATCTAAGTTAAGAGAAGCAATCCTAAAATATGAAAAAGAGTTTACAGACGCTCTATATAAGGATTTAGGTAAGAATCAAGCCGAAAGTTTTTTTGCCGAGATAGGACAAGTCTTAAAAGAATTAACATATATCCAAAAACGATTAAAAAAATTAATGAAAAACAAAAAGGTGAAATCATCAATAATTGATTTCCCTTCTAAAAGTTTTACTTCACCACACCCATATGGTGTTACTTTGATAATAAGTCCTTGGAATTACCCAGTGATGTTATCATTAGGCCCTTTAGTAGGAGCGATAGCAGCTGGTAATACTGTTATTATAAAACCGAGTGAATTTAGTATAAATACATCAAAGGTACTTGAAAAAATGATATCTTCAACTTTTAAAGATAACTATATCAAAGTTGTAAATGGCGCAGTAAAAGAAACACAGGAATTACTTGATCAAAAACTAGACTATATCTTTTTTACAGGTAGTTCTAATGTCGGTAAAATCATTATGGAAAAAGCTAGTAAACATTTAACACCTATTAGTTTAGAATTGGGTGGTAAAAGTCCAGCTATTGTTGGTGAATACGCAAACATTAAGGTTGCTGCTAGAAGAATTGCGTTTGGTAAATTATTAAATTCTGGACAAACATGTATTGCACCTAATCATGTTTATATTCATGAATCAGTTAAAAAAGAGTTTACTGGATATCTTAAAGAATCAATTAAAGAATTCTTTGGTGATAACCCAATTGATTCAAAAGACTATGGAAAAATTATAAATAATAAACATTATAATAGATTAATCAATCTATTAGATGGTGAGACCATTGCTTATGGTGGAAATAGAAATGATGAATTGCAAAAAATATCACCTGCTATTATTGACGATGTTACACATAATAGTAAAGTCATGCAAGAAGAAATATTTGGTCCAATATTGCCCTTAATCACTTATAAGGATTTAAACGAAGTAATAACATATATAAATAATAATCCAACACCACTTGCTTTATATCTCTTCACAGAAAATAACGAAATTGTTAAAAGAATCTTAAATGAATGTAATTTTGGTGGTGGGTGTGTAAATGATACAATAATGCATGTATCATCTGATTATTTACCTTTTGGTGGAGTAGGAGAAAGTGGTATGGGATCTTATCATGGTAAAGCTAGTTTTGATACATTTACACACTATAGAAGTGTAATTCATAAATCAACAAAACTAGATATAAAAATTAGGTATGCTCCTTACACTGAATCAAAAGAAAAAATTATACATTGGATACTTAAATAAGACATCTGAAATGTTCTCATCAAAAGAAAAAATCATGAGGAGTGAACCACTCCCACCACTTAATGTAATATACATTTGAAGTGGTGGTCTTCTTGAACAAAAACGATAAAGCAGTTCTCATGAACTGTTTTTTTATTAAGGAAATAAAAAAATGTATGATATACTGTTTATGGAATAACAGTGAGAGGTGATTGCATGAATTATCGTTATAAAGTTCAAAATAGAGAGATGGATAAATTATTTGAAGCTATTTTAGATTTAAACACAGTTGAAGAATGTTATATGTTTTTTGATGATCTTTGTACAATAAATGAACTTGAAGCCTTTGGGCAAAGACTAACAGTAGCAAAAATGCTTCACGATAAACACACATATCAAGAAATTGAAAAAGAAACAGGAATAAGCGCAGCAACAATTTCTAAAATTTCAAAATCATATTTATACGGACCAGGTGGTTACAAAATGATTATTGAGAGATTAAAAAAATAATACATATTTTTTTATACTGATAATAAGTTTTTAAGAATAGACTTTTTAAATGGGGTGTAAAGATGAAAATAGTAACCTTAATGGAAAATGGAAGTATAGACAATAGACTAAAAAGTGCTCATGGATTATGTTTTTATATTGAACATAATGAACATAAGATTTTATTTGATTTAGGGCCTAATAATGACTTCATTAAGAATGCTGAAGTATTAGGAATTGATTTAACAGAGGTAGATACTGTTATTATTTCACATGGTCATTATGACCATGGTCGAGGACTGAAAAAGTTTTTACAAATAAACAGTAAAGCAACAATTTATGTATCTAAAAACATTTTCAGTAAACAATATAAAAAAATAAAATTTTTGTATATCCCAATTGGTCTCAAAAAACCAAAAGATTTACAAAGATTTGTATTCATAAATAATAGTAAAAAACTAACAGATGATATGAAGATTTACTCAAAAATAAAAAATGTTCAACAAATTATTGGTGATGATTCACTTCTTACTAAGAGAAATAATGCATATATTATTGATCATTTTGATCACGAAATCTATCTTGTTATAAAGAATGAAAAAAATAATGTTTTATTTTCTGGCTGCTCGCATAAAGGAATTGAAAATATCGTCGACGAAATTGATAAAAAAGAAACAACTCCATTAACACATATATTAGGTGGATTCCATTTTTCTCATTATGAGCCACAAGATTTAATTCAAACAACATACTTAGAGAGTTTAGGTAAGAAGTTATACAAAAAGAAAGTTATAAAATATTTTTCATGTCATTGTACTGGTGATGATGCCTTTGCTGCATTAAAACCACTGATGAAGGAAAAACTAATTAGAATAAAGACAGGAAGCGTTATTAATTTATAAAAAAGCAAGAAAATTTCTTGCTTTTTCTTAAAAATGATTTATTTTTTATGATTTTAATGTATAATATTATATGCGATGCCAGTATGGTGGAATTGGTAGACACGCTAGACTCAAAATCTGGTGGCTTTACGGCTGTGTCGGTTCGACTCCGACTACTGGTACCAAAATAGTAATTTGTCGAGTAGAAGATTTTATCTTATGCTCGATATTTTTTTGTTTGAGTAATGACATATTGTTTTTATTATGTTACAATCTTAAATGATAGTATTTTAATCTTAAATTGTGGGAGAGTACATATGAAAATAATTGCTGTTAATGCCGGTAGTTCATCTTTAAAATTTCAATTGCTTGAGATGCCATCTGAAAATGTTTTAATAAGTGGTATTGTTGAGAGAATTGGTATTGAAAATTCGATAATTAAAATTAATACAAACGGAGATAAACTTGTAGAATTAGTGGAAGTAAAAAACCATAGTATTGCAGTTGAAATAGTTCTAAATAAACTTTTAGATTTAAAAGTTGTTGAATCTCTCAATGAGATTGATGGAGTAGGACATAGAGTGGTACATGGTGGAGAAATGTTTAGTGATTCTGTTATTATTACTGATGAAGTTATAAAGGCAATTGATGATGTTAGTGATTTAGCACCACTTCATAATCCGGCTAATCTAACAGGTATTAAAGCTTTTCAAAAAGCGTTACCTCATATTAAAGGTGTTGCTGTGTTTGATACTGCATTTCATCAAACAATGACTGAAGAAGTATATCTTTATGGTGTCCCATATGACTGGTATGAAAAATATGGAGTAAGAAAGTATGGATTCCATGGAACTAGTCATAAATACGTTAGTTTAAAAGCTGCAGAGCTTTTAGGAAAAGATCCAAAAGATGTTAATATTATTGTTTTACATTTAGGAAATGGTGCAAGTTTGTGTGCTGTTAAGGGTGGAATAAGTGTTGATACTTCAATGGGATTCACACCATTAGCGGGAATATTAATGGGTACTAGAAGCGGTGATATTGATCCTGCAATAGTCGAATTTATGGCTGAAAAAGAAAATAGAACAGCAAAAGAAGTAATAAATGATTTAAATAAGATATCTGGATATATTGGAATTAGTAGAAATTCTAGTGATTCAAGAGATTTATGGACAGCTGCTCACGCTGGCGATAGACAAAGCTTACTAGCAGTTAAAAAACAAGTTAAAATGATTTGTGATTACATAGCTGCATATTACGTTACTATGGGATCTGTTGATGCAATTTGCTTTACAGCAGGGGTTGGCGAGAATGCTATTTTCACAAGACAACTTATAGCCAAAAGATTAGCACCTTTGGGAGTGAAGATAGATGAAGAAAGAAACTTTGTAAGAGGAGTTGAAAGACTTATTTCTTCAGATGATTCAAAAGTAAAATTATTCTTGCTTCCTACAAATGAAGAGGTAATGATTGCAAGAGATACAATGAGACTTACAAAATAGCAAGATTTATTCTTGCTATTTTTTATTGCAATAAAAATAATTATAGAATATGGTATAATTAGTCAAAGATAATCTTGAGGTGATCTAATGGAAATTATTATTGATAACAAATTAAAGGAACTCACAAAGCATTTTCACGTTGGTATTCTGCATTGTAATGTCGAAGTTTTTCAAGAAAAAGAAGTAGACAAAATCATTGAAAGAATGGAAAAAGGAATCTTAAAAACAATTAAGATTGGTGATGTAATAAACTTAGAAACCATCATAGATGGCAGAAATGCTTATAAGAAATACGGTAAAGACCCTAGTCGTTACAGATTAGCAGTAGAATCGTTATATAGAAGGCTATCTAAGGGGAATAGACTATATAGAATTAATAATGTTGTAGACATTGGAAATGTAATATCTCTAAAAACGAGAAGGTCAGTTGCTGTGTTAGATTACAATAATATTGTTGGTAATGTTACTATAAGACTTGGAAAGAAAACAGATGATTTCTATGGAATAGGAAGAGGAAAAATCAATATTGAAAACATCCCAATTTATGTAGATAATGTAGGACCATTTGGATCTACAACAAGTGATACCGAAAGAACGATGATTACAGAGACAACTAGAAAAATCTTATTATTCATTATATCTTTTAATGGTGTTTCAACATTAAAAGAAGAGCTAATGGATGCAATGGAGCTTTATAAGAATTTTGCAAAAGGATCTAATTTTGAATATTATGTATTATAAAAAAACTCATTTCGATTGAAATGAGTTCTATATTTTCTTATATTCAATAATACCTTTCATTGCTTGCAAGAAGTCTTCCTCAGCTTTCTTGCGCCATTTTAAGCTACTAGGAAGGAATTGTTCCTTTATTAGTTTTAATGAATAATTATTAAATTTAGGAGTTTGTTTTTTAAAATATGAATCATTTTCAAATACCATTGCCTTAAGGCTAGCTATTGAATTTTTGGTAGATTCACCAAGTGTTCCAAATTCGAAACATGTTGCATATAGATTGCATTTAGCCTTCTGTTTTTTATGAATATTGTATGTTTTTTCTAACATATCGCCATCGATTTCATAAAAATCATCACCATTTAAGCCAAGTATTAAGGGATAATTAATGATTTCTACCATATCACTTGTAGAAGTTGTATCGTATTGTGAGTTTACAATACTCATTTGATATCTTGGTCCATATCCAGTATGAATATCAATCCAAACAACGTTTTTGATTTCGATAAACAATTTATCTAATTCTAACAAAATAAATTTTGTAGATTCTTGATATTTTTCGCCACTATAACATAATCCATTATTTAATGATTTTTGCCCTTTTAATGTTGCTTCTTTAAGAGTGACTATTCCATGTTTGATAATTAGTTTTGCTAATGAAGTATAAAATGATAGATTGGCAGTTTTTGGGGATCTATAAACCTTTGGTGTAAAGAAGTTTTTAACTACTTCAAATCCATCGTTTGAACTTTGAAAATTGTTTTTAGAGAAATTACGGTTTAAATCGACATTATTTTCGTTTGTTCTTCGATAATTCTTCATTCCAAATGGATTTATTCCATGATAGATAATGACCTCAGTTGTGGGGTTTAATGTGTTTATTAATTCACCAAAGAATGTCTTTATACAAGAATGTCCAACATATCCTTCAATACCATGTAGACCAGTACTAAGAATCAATCTATTTTTAACTTCTTTTTTACTTTTTATAGTGATTTTATCAATGAATAAATCATCAATAATATTAACTTTTTTGGTCAATATGTGGTAACCTTTTGTTTTTAGTAGGTGAAGTTCACTAAATAAATCATTTTTCATTTCTTCATAATTATGACTATAACTAAACATTATAAAACCGCCCTTCTATATCGATTATATCATTTCAAAATCTATTATATAATAAATTTTTGTATAAAATTCGAATTTTTTTTGTTTTTTGTCTATAAATAGTATAATATGTATATATAACTAGGGGTGATTATATGTCAAAAACAGAGTTACTTTTTATAAAATTAAGAAATATTTCAGTTTTAGTATCAATCGGAGCGTTTGGATTACTAATTATCGATCTTTTATTTGCAGTTCTATATGATGCGATAGATTGTGGTAATAGCGCATTTATGTGCACAATAAAGCCAGAACATCAAATATTTAAGTCTACTTTGTGGACTTTATTAGTGTTAATGGTTATCTTTTTGGTATTAGCAAGAGTGTTAGACATTATTTTACATAAAGAAGCAAAATTAGTAGATGTTAATGAATATCGCGAAAGTTTAGTTAAAAAGGAAGAATTATCATTTTCACAAACTAAAATATATAGTGATATGATAAAATCGAAAAAATCAAGATATTCTGATATGTCAGCTAATGGTGACGAAGAAGATAAATTTGATGAAGAAGAAATATCAATCGAACCTACTCCTAGTCTCGATAGTAGAAAGCTAAGTTTCTTTGCAAGAAAGAAACTAGAAGAATCAATGCGTGAAGAAGAACTAGAAGAAC
Organism: Mycoplasmatota bacterium; assembly: GCA_030600605.1. Lineage (GTDB taxonomy): Bacteria > Bacillota_I > Bacilli_A > Izemoplasmatales > Izemoplasmataceae > JAFGXW01. Next base: position 8,660 of record JAUVLT010000017.1, on the reverse strand, counting down.
TTGAAAAAGAAATTCAAGATGAAGAAATGGCTGAAGCAATAGTTAAACAGCCATTTATGGAAAAAATTAAGAATATTAATTGGAAATTCTGGGCAAAGGAAAATCTAGAAGAGCCAGGTGAGGAAATAGATAAAGAACCTAAAACACCATTTATGGAAAAAGTTAAAAATATTAATTGGACATTTTGGGTAAAAGAAAAATCAACAGAATCTGATGAATCAGTTGAAGAAGAAACTGTTGACGAAGAAGAAAAAGTTCAAGAACCTAAAACACCATTTATGGAAAAAGTTAAAAGTATTAATTGGATGTTTTGGGCGAAAGAAAAATCTGATAAACCTAGCGAAGTAGATGAAGATAGTAAGAAACATGTAAAAACTAAGAAGTCAGTTAAAACTAAAGGTTCGAAAATTGTTGTGTCTAAGACGGAAGCAACTATTAAGGGAGAATCAGTAATTCCTGATGAGTCAGTAGAAGTTAGAGCCTTTTACACCCGTCTAAACAAAGGCGAACTCATTGAAATTGTTGCAAAAGCAACATCATTAAGTAAGGCAAAAGCAAGACTGGTTATCAACACAATGACTAAAACAATTACTGAACAAGTTAAGAATGATGATGAAGTAAGAATTAGTAAATTTGGTCGATTTAAAAAAGTAACAAAAGATGACGAAAATACTGTTAATTTTTATCCTGATAAGGTATTTAAAGATATGATTACTGAAGATGTTGGAGAAACAGCTGATAAATTCTTATTGAATAAAACAGCAATGAAAAATATGACTGAGACAGAAGTTGAAGAAGAACTATATAAAGAAGAAAAAATTCACGAACATGTCGATTTAAAAGTCGTAAAAGAAAAGACTGTTAAAGAAAAAGTTGTTAAAGAAAAAACTGTTGTAGAGAAAGCTGCTGTAGAGAAAGCTGCTGTGGAGAAAAAAACTATTGTAAAAGAAGAACCTAAAATTATAGAAAAACCTATAATTAAGGACAAGCCTAAGGTTAAAGAAGCACTAAAAGTTGAAGTAAAACCTGCGGTTGAAGAGAAATCAGTTACTCAAGAAAAACCTGAAATTAAAGCAAGCATTTCAAAACCTAAAAAGGTAAAGGTTAAGGTCGCAACTAAAACAAAAGCAGATATAATCGAAGATATCTTCAATGAAGCTGGATTAAGCAAAAATAAAAGCAACAAATTCCTTGGTACTTTTAGTAAAGTCATTATTGAACAATTAACTAAAGGAAAAGATGTTGAACTTACAGGATTAGGAACGATGACAACTATCGTAATGCCGGCTAAAGAAGCCGTTAATCCTCAAACGAAACAAAAAATAATTGTACCATCACATCGCCAAGTACGAATGCGCTTTTCGGATAATTTTAAAGACAAATTTAGTTAGTCAAAAAGGACAAGATTTTCTTGTCCTTTTTTTTACATATTTTTCTTTGAATATGATGATTTTATGGTATTATTATGTTGTAGAAAGTTGGTGATAAAATGCTTTTCATTGATACTAAAACCAACAAAATAAATCATTGTGGATTTTATTTTGGACTGGAAGAGTATTTAATCAAAGATTATGACTATAATAGTGATATCTTTTTATTGTGGAGTGTAGCTCCATCTGTGATGATTGGAAGACATCAAATAACCAATTTAGAAATTGATAATGACTTTGTTAAAGATAATAATATTCACATTGTTAGAAGAAATAGTGGTGGAGGAGCTGTATATACAGATCCAGGTTGCTTGCAATTTTCATTTATAACGAGTAATAAAAGTCATTCAAATATTTTTAGAGGCCAAGTAAATAACATTGTTAATGCGGTCAATAAATTAGGAATTAATGCTGAATTTACTGGTCGAAATGATATTTTAGCTAATGGAAAAAAATTTAGTGGAAACGCTGAATATATCTATAAAAATCGCATGGTAATGCACGGCACAATTCTATTTAATACTGATTTTGCTAATTTAGTAGGAAGCTTAACTCCTGATAAATCTAAGTTATCTAGTCATGCTATAAGTAGTGTCAAGGCGAGAGTTACAAATATCGGTGAATTATTAGATATGGAAATAGATGAGTTTTATGATTATATGGTTAGTCAAATTGCTACGAGTAAAATAGATTATGAAACTTTAGATATTCCCAAAATTAACGAATATAGTAAAAAGTTTTATACTGATGAGTGGAATTATGGAAAAAATCCTAAATATAAAATTTCAAATAAAATTAAATTTGATGCCGGTAATATATCAGTAAACGTTCATATTAAGAATGAATTAGTAAAAGATATTAAAATAAATGGAGACTTTTTTAGTCTCAAAAAAATAATTGATTTTGAAAACGCTTTTATTGGTGTAAAATATAATTATGAAAGTTTTCTAGAAGTATTAAAGGTTATCCGGGTTAGAAAATATATCTATAAGTTACAAACGAGTGAATTTTTAGAATTATTTTTTGGTAAAAAGAAGAAACAAAGAATTAGTAAACCTGATTATCTAAAAATTGATATGAAGAATTTGAACAAAGAAACAAAGAAGATTAGGGATTTGCTTAAACAACATAATTTGTATTCTGTTTGTCAAGAAGCTAATTGTCCAAATCAATTGGAGTGTTTTTCTAATAAAACGGCAACTTTTATGATTTTGGGAAATCACTGTACTAGAAATTGTAATTTTTGTGACGTTTCAAATGCTAAGCCATTAAAAGTAGACCCAAATGAACCAATGAATATTTTAAAAGCAGTTGAAGTAATGGATTTATCTCATTTAGTAATTACATCTGTTACTAGAGATGATTTAAAGGATTACGGCTCAAATCAATTTGTTAAATGTATTGAGATTGTTCAAAAAGCAAGACCGAAAACAACAATAGAAGTCTTAATTCCTGATTTTATGGGTGATTATGAGTCTATCAAGAGAGTTGTTGATGCTGAGCCTGATGTAATTAATCATAATGTTGAAACTATTGAGAGGTTATATCCTGGCTTTAGAGATCGAGCGACATATCAAAGAAGTTTGGACTTATTAAAAGTAGCTAAAGAACTTAATCCTAATATTTTAACAAAATCAGGAATAATGGTTGGAATTGGTGAAACAATAGAGGAAGTTTTAGCTTTAATGGATGACTTAAGAAGTGTTGGGTGTGATATAATTACAATAGGACAATACTTAAGACCATCAATGAAGCATGCTGAGGTTAAAGAATATGTTAGTTTAGAAACTTTTGATTTGTATAAGAAAAAAGGAATTGAAAAAGGCTTTAGATATACCGCTAGTGGACCTCTTGTAAGAAGTTCATATCAAGCGTTAAAACAATTTGAAGGAGATTGATTATGAGAAAAACAGTTCTTTATGATTCACATCTTAAATCTAATGCTAAAATGGTTGATTTTGCTGGATTTATGATGCCAGTAGTATATACTTCAATTACCGAAGAACATATGTATGTAAGAGAAAAAGCAGGAATGTTTGATGTATCTCACATGGGTGAGTTTTATGTAAAAGGAAAAGAAGCAGAAAAATTTGTTGATTACATCTTTACAAATGATGTATTGACAATGAATGAAAATCAAGTTTTATACGGTATGATGTGTTATCCAAGTGGTGGAGTAGTAGATGACCTATTAGTATATAAAATTAATAGGGAATCATTTATTATGATCGTAAACGCATCAAACATCGATAAAGACTTCAAGTGGGCAACAAAAAACAACACTTTTGATTGTACATTAACAAATGAATCAGATGATATTTCAGAAGTGGCTTTACAAGGACCATTAGCTGAAAAGATTCTTAATCCAATGACCGATTATAATCTGTCAAATTTATCATTCTTTACATTTATTTATACAAAAATAAACGGTAAAGATGTTCTTATCTCAAGAACAGGTTACACCGGAGAAGATGGCTTTGAAATTTACGGAGATCACGAAGTTATTCATAAAGTATGGGATGAAATCTTAGAAGCTGGAAAAGAAAATGTTATGCCTTGCGGACTAGGTTGTAGAGATACTCTTCGCTTTGAAGTTGCTCTACCACTTTATGGAAATGAACTTACAAAGGATATAACACCTTTAGAAGCTGGGCTAGGGTTTGCCGTGAAATTAGAAGCAGGTAATTTTATTGGTAAAGAAGTTCTTGTAAAACAGAAGTTAGAGAGAACTAAGAGAAGAATTGTTGGATTAACTTTAGTTGACAAAGGAATAATTAGACATGGCTACGATATTTATTATGAAGATACACTTGTTGGTGTTGTAACTACTGGATACAAATCACCAAGTACAGGTGAAACAATCGCAATGGCAATGATTGATAGACCATACGATAAATTAAAAACAGAGTTACTAGTAGATATTCGTGGTAAGAAGAAAAAAGTAATAGTAAGAAATAAAAAATTCTATCAAAAAAGCTATAAAAATTAATAGGAGGAAAAATTAATGAGTAAAATAGTAAAAGGTTTATATTACACAACTACTCACGAATGGGTAAGAGTAGAAGATGGATTTGCATTTATCGGGATAACTGATTATGCTCAAGAAAGTTTAGGAGAAATTGTTTTCGTTGAATTACCTGAAGAAGAAGATAATGTAGAAGCAGGAGAAGAATTCTCAGCAATCGAATCAGTAAAAGCTGCTTCAGATGTATTAAGTCCAATCACCGGAATTATTGTTTTAATAAACGATGAATTAGAAGACGGGCCAGAACTTATTAATGAAGATCCATATGAAAACTGGATTGTTAAAGTTGAAATGGAAGACAAGTCGGAACTAAATAAATTACTTAGTGCTGATGAATACAAAGAAATCTGCGAATAGGAGTGATTTATAATGTTTAAATATTTACCTCATACAGAACAAGATATTAAAGAAATGCTAGAGGTAATAGGTCTAAACAGTTTAGATGATTTATTTAGTGAGATTCCCCCACAATTATTAGGAAAAGATATTAATATTCCTGCCGCACTTAGTGAATTAGAAATATATCAAAAATTTGCTGAATTAGCATCAAAAAACAAAGAGCTAATTCCTTTTGTTGGAGCTGGAGCTTATGATCACTATACTCCTTCAGTAATTAAATATATTATTGAAAGACAAGAATTCTTAACTGCTTATACCCCATACCAACCAGAAATATCACAAGGAACGTTACAATACATTTTTGAATATCAAAGTATTATTGCTGAATTAACTGGAATGCATGTTTCAAATGCATCAATGTATGATGGAGCTACAGCAACTGCTGAAGCTATGTTTATGGCAACAAACGTTCGAAAAAGAAATAAAATATTAATATCAAAAACGGTCAATCCTAATATTATAAATGTTGTTGAGACATATGCGAAATATAGAGGAATAACAGTTGATTATATTAACGAAGAAAATGGTATAACTAACATTGATGATTTTAAAACTAAAAACTCTAATGAATACGCTGGTATAATTGTTCAAAATCCAAATTTTTATGGAATAATTGAAGATTATTCGATGTATCGTGAGATTCTTGATGAAACAAAAGGATTATTTATTATGAATCACGATATAAGTGCATTAAGCATTTTAAAAACACCTAGTGAATACGGTGTTGATATAGCTGTTGGAGACGGTCAAACCTTAGGTATTCCACTATCATTTGGTGGTCCATATATTGGTTATTTAGCTTCAACAAAAAAACTAATGCGTAAAATGCCTGGACGTATTTGTGGCGTTACTACAGATACTGAAGGTAAAAGAGCTTTTGTTTTAACATTGCAAGCAAGAGAACAACATATTAGAAGAGAAAAAGCTAATTCTAATATTTGTTCTAATCAAAGTTTGTTAGCCTTATTTGTAACTGTATATACAGCAGTAATGGGTAAAGAAGGAATTAAAGAAGCACAAACTAATTCCATTAATGCAACTCATTATTTATATGAAGAGATTATTAAACTACCTAAATTTAAAAAGGTATTTGATCATGATTTCTTTAAAGATTGTACAATTGAAACAACATTAAATCCTAAAGTTATTAATCAAGAATTATTTAATAATGGTATACTTGGACCGCTTTCGCTTGGTAAATATGATAAATCAAAAAAACAAATGCTTCTTTTCTCGGCAACCGAAAAAAGAAGTAAAAAAGAAATTGACAAATTAGTCAGTATATTGGGGGCATTATAATGTACTATGATAAATTGATATTTGAGATTTCAAAGCCAGGAAGAAGAGCATTCTCTTTACCAAAAAGCGATTTTAAAAATTATAAATTATCAAGTAACTTATTAAGAGCTAATGATGCTGAATTACCTGAAGTTAGTGAACTTGAAGTTGTAAGACACTATACAAATGTTTCATTTAAAAACTTTGGTGTTGAAAAAGGTTTTTATCCTTTAGGATCATGTACAATGAAATATAATCCTAAAATAAATCAAGATATTGCAAACATGTCTGGATTTAACTTACATCCTTATCAACCACTTGAATCACTTCAAGGAATTCTTGAAATATATTATGAAACACAAAAGATTTTGAGTGAGTTAAGTGGACTTGATACATATACATTAAACCCTTATGCTGGTGCACATGGTGAACTTGTAGGTTTAATGATTGTGAAGAAATATCATGAAGATAGAAACGATTTTAAACGTGATACTATTATTATTCCTGATAGTGCTCATGGAACAAATCCAGCAAGTGCTATTGTCGCAGGATTTAAAACTATTGAAGTAAAATCAAATGAAGATGGAACTGTTAACATTGATAGTTTAAAGGAAATGTTAAATGATCAAATAGCTGGAATTATGCTGACTAATCCAAATACAATTGGAATGTTTGAAAAAGACATTTGCGAAATAGCGGAGCTTATTCATGATGCTGGTGGGTTACTATATTATGATGGCGCTAATTTAAATCCAATTTTAGGAGTAGCACGTCCTGGAGATATGGGATTTGATATTATGCACGTTAATCTTCATAAAACATTTTCAACTCCTCATGGAGGAGGAGGACCTGGTAGTGGACCTATTGGAGTTGTTAAACACTTAGTTAAATACTTACCTAGTCCAATCGTTAAAAAAGTTAATAATAAATATATAATTGAAGATTTTAACGATACTTCAATTGGACAAATATCGCATTTTTATGGAAACATAGGCGTTGTAATTAAGGCGTACTCATATCTTCTAAGTGTTGGAAAAGAAAATATGGCAGACATTGGAAAATTTAGTGTGTTAAATGCTAATTATATTAAGGAATCTTTGAAAGATGATTATTTGTTACCTATTAAAGGACTATGTAAACATGAGTTTGTTTTTGATGGATTAATCGATAAATCAGCTCACGTTACAACACTAGATGTAGCGAAAAGATTACTTGATTACGATGTTCATCCACCAACAATATATTTTCCATTAGTATTTAAAGAATCCTTAATGATTGAACCCACAGAAACTGAAAGTAAAGATACTCTAGATGATTTTATTAAGATTATGAAAATAGTGGCAGAAGAAGCAAGAACTAATCCAGAACTTGTTAAAGGAGCTCCATATAATACAATTGTTAAACGTTTAGATGAGGCACAAGCTGCAAGACATCCGATTGTAAAATACCGTGATCTACTCCAATGAAGGATTTAGTAATTATAGGAGCTGGTCCTGGTGGCTTTGATACAGCAATTTTTGCCAAAGAACATGGCCTTGATGTTACATTAATTGAGAAACATAAAGTTGGAGGAACATGTTTAAATTATGGATGCATTCCAACAAAAACGTTATATCATAATGCTAAAACAATCAAAAACATGAAAGAATTAGATGTTTTTGGTGTTTTAGTTGACCAATATAATATCGATTATGAAATTATTAAAACAAGAAAAGAAGAAATAGTGACAAATCAAGTTAATAATGTTTTAACAACTATTAAAAAACTTGGTATTGAATTAATTATTGGAGAGGCAAAGATTCTTTCAAATCACGAAGTAGAAGTAAATGGAGAAATAATAAAAACAAAGAATATTATTATTGCGACAGGCTCTGTCTCAAAAAGAATAAACTTTGAAGGTAGTGATTTACCAATTATTCACGATTCTACAGATATTTTATCTTTAACTACTTTCCCTAAAAAAATGACTATTATTGGCGCTGGAGTAATTGGTTGTGAAATGGCAACAATCTTTAATTATTTTGATTGTGACATTACAGTTGTTGAATATTTAGATGAAATACTACCTCCTTTAGATAAAGATATTAAAAAACGCGCTCGTAATCTTTATAAGCGCCAAGGAATAAAAATTTATACTAAATCAGGTCTTAAAAAAGTGATTAAAAAAGATGATAAGTATTTCGCAATTATTGAAAGTAAAGGTAAAGAAATTGATATAGAAACTGACTACATACTTTTAAGCACAGGTCGTTCGCCAAGTTTTGGTAATTTAGATTTGGATAAATTAGGTATCAAGTATTCTAATATGGGAATAATGGTTAATGATAATTTCCAAACTAATATTGATAACATTTACGCAATTGGGGATGTTACCGGAATTTTAATGCTTGCTCATATATGTAAATAAACCTGCCAGTACATTAACCACCGGGCAATAAGAAATTTTTCTATTGAATGAATCCCTTTTGCTTCAACAACTAACTGATCATTTACAACATTCAGCATTTTAATTATTCTGTCCGAGCCAA
>JAUVLT010000047.1 GCA_030600605.1 Mycoplasmatota bacterium | reverse complement strand
AGTTCCCTTTGGTTCTTTTCTAATATCCATAAATAAAACATTTTTGTTAGTTTTATCTATCCAAAAGTGTTTTCCACCACAACACGCATCTAATATTTTTTTGTTTGTTTCCATTTTTAAAATACCCTACCTTTTAAGGTTGGGAGGAATTGCGAACCTCCGTTTTTAGTTCTTCAACAATACATATGGTATCGTTATGGTCTCCATTATGGCAAACCAAACATATCGCTATTTTTCTAAATCCTCTTGATTTAGACATTCCAACACTATCATAACCTAATGTAATTATTCTTCCATTAGGATTCAAAACCCTTTTCAATTCGTTTTTAATCTTAGTAAAACTCCCGATATATTTTCCTTGATATTTTTCTCTTGATTTCCTTAAATTGTATGGAGGGTCTAAAACTATTGTATCAAATTTCAAATTAGTTGTTTTAATAAATTCTAAAGCATCTCCATACCAATTTGCCAACATTTCCTTATTACAATCAACTCTAAACTCATCTACATTAAGTTTTGTTTTTCCTGCAAATAAGTTTAATACTTTCCCTATACACCATTTCTCGCACCATTCCTTGAGTTTTGGTTGTTCAAATGTAAACTTCCTTGGGGGTTGTGCTAAATAGGTAAAATCTACTTTTTCTTGATTTTGTATTGTTGTTTCCATTTTCTTTAAGATACCCTACCCTTTAGGGTGTGGGAGTATTTCATTTTATTTTTTATTTTGCCCTACCAATTTTATTTAATTCTTCTTCTTGGACTTTAAACTTTTCATCTCCTAAGATTCTTCCCATAAGATACTCTCCAACATAATCAACATCTGGAGCTTCTTTAATCATTTTGATTATTTCCGTTCCAGTATAAATTGTATTGTATCCCATTTTAAAACCAACAAATCAACCTTTATAAACTTTTCTAATCACTACAAAGTAGTAACTAGCTCAAAAAATAAAAAAGAAAAAGAGGGCAGAAAATCCTGCCCTTATTAAAAAATAGTTTTAAGCAATAACTTTGGTACCAGCGACACTAAAATCAGTTTCACTTGCAATAAAGTCAGCTACACCACGAGTGGTATCTGCTGCTTCATATCCAGCTACTACAACTGCAATCCTTCCAGCATCATCAAAAGTTTGTATGATATACTTTCCTACAGCCACACCAGTCTTTAAAGTAAATTCTTCTCCACAAGCTTTTCCTCCAAGTAATCTTGCTGCTTCAGTATTTATACAAGAACCACCAACAATGATTAAATTCTTATCTGCGTGTGCTGAAATCTCGTTATCTTTAACAACAATACCTCCAAGTTCAACAACTTCTGGTTCATCAACAACTGTTTCGTTTCCTTCCACTTCACTAACTTCCTCTACAGCCATTCCTTGACCTAGTACAGATACTTCAGCATAGACTTGCTCGCTTGGAACACCAATTACAACTCTATCGCTATCAGCATTATCTTCAGGGTCTCTTACAATTGTTCCGTAGTGAGTTAAGACATCGTTGTCTCTTATGCCTATGCTTTCTGTACCTACAACAACATCAGTTGATTCAGCATCTTCTATTGTTAAACCAAGTTTCACGAACCCCTCAGCATTTTTTCCAAGTGGAATACTAATTTCATCTCCAATTATTAATGTCAAGCCTTCAAAATCAATAGCCATTTCAGTATCTCCTACAACTAACTTCATTTCACTTGTATCAGCTAATTGTATCCTTCCTTCATTACCGAAATCTCCATCAATATCTTTGAAATATATATTAACTGATTCATTTTCTCCATCAGTAACATATCTAAAGTAAAGACTATCTGTTTCGTAAGTAGTTCCATTAATAACTAAAGTAATAGAATCATCGTTTTCTCCTTCCAAAATTGCTACATTGATATCGTCACCATCATCCTTACTCTCACCCACATAAAGATCCTTGTCATCAAATGAAACTTCAAAATCTTCATAATCAACATCAGTTAAGCCTTCAAATACAACTGCTCCATAGTTCTCTGGGAATACATATTGTCCTCCGATAGAAATAGCATTTTCTTCTGGTTCATCTTCATCATAGCTAATACTCTTGATATCATAAACAACTCCAATATGTTTTATTAAACCTTCTTCACTAAATATTTCCCATACCCAAGTATCATCGTACTCATCTCCGTCACTAATTGTCTGTGAGATATCTTTACCAATCTTTATGATTGCTTTACTTGGTAAATCACTAGATGAATGATATGCTATAGTATCAATATAAACCTCAATACCATTAACAGTTCTAGTTCTTCCTTCTTTGATTAAAACACCATTTACTTCAACACTTCCAGTAAAAATATCTCCAATAGTTAAAGTAACTCCATCTGAAACAACTTTATCACCAGTCTTTACAACTTTCTCATCTGAAAATGATACAGTCATTGAAGAATCTTCCATCTTTAGAACTTCATATTCTTTTCCTAAGATAGTTAAATAAAGTGGGTCTGCATCAACAGTTCCAACCTTTGTGATGTCTAAATCATCATCAAAAACATATCTGTATGCTAATGCCTTATCGTTTTCTAAAACCACACCACCTTCTAATTCTGGGTCATTAAGTGTTGTTTGAATTAATAATTCACCACCATCATAAGCAATGTCTATTTCCTCGTGGATATCATATGTCTCTGAACCATCTCCATCATTCCAATTAAATTCACTATCTAATAAAGTTGCTATCTTGTTATCAGTTAAAACTTTATTCATCATAGAATGAACTGTAGAACCCAAAACAATCTCATCTTCCCGAACTCCTACAGAGTCAGAAAAGTCTCCACCGATTAAAGGATTACTTACATCACTTTCAATTGTATAGAATGTATTAAGGTAGTCATTAATAGAATTAGCACCAGTCATATCACTTGTTGCAGCACTTGCTCCAACTACTAAAGCATAATTAGGTGTGTTATCATCTACAAATGGACTTGGAAATCCTCCTCCAGCAGCCATTGCAAAACCTATTGTAGATCCTATCATTAAAACAGAACCTGCTACACCCATAATCTTTTTAAATTTATTTTTCATAATTCATAACCCCCTTTCACCAATATAATATTAATTTTTGTTTTCATTTTAATCTTTGCACCAACATTCCCAACACATAGTTTTATCTCCAAATATTCCAACACTTTCCGACCATTCCATCCAAGCAGTTATAGATAACAAATTATCATCTAAAATAATTGGTTTTCCACTATGTCCACATTTATATTGTGTTGGTTCATTACTCTTAGGATTTTCCATTTGTTCCCTAATGCTTTTTAATGCTTCATTTAATGTAACACCACAACAATCTTTAGTATTTGTATTCCCAAGTACATTATAAGAACCACTTTCATATAATTCTAATATTATTCTTTTTTCAACTTCACTCATTCTTACACTCCTCTATTTCATCTTCTAGGAAGTTATAAAATTTTAATTTTGTAGATCTATCATTTTCCTTACATGAAAAGTCCCCTGGACGAACTGGTAGAAAATTACTATGAACTTTATAAAGAATCATATTATTATCCTCACAGTAATCTTCTGCTATCTCTTCTAAGCAATCATATCCATCTTGTGGAAATTGTATAAAATTAAATACTATACCAAATATTGCTACACAAATTGCTATTATGATTAGTGTTTTAATTAATCCCATTTTTATTCCGTGGCCTCTGGTTTACTAAATATCAAATACAAGGCAGGCAATATACCCATTGTATTGAATATCAATAATACCCAAAACCATCCTTTTGATTCTTTCCTCGCTGCTCTATATAGAGCAAATCCCTTTAAAATTAATACTATAGCTAAGATTGCTCCTAAGACTAAATAGTACTCTGAAGGTATTGTATCAATAATTGGTATTATTATCATTTTATTATAAGTTCCCTCCTTTCTGAGGGAATGTTGGTTTTCAGTTACTTAGCCAAAGGGGATGAAGGGTATCACCCCTTACAATACTCGTCAATCCTACTAACCGCATCAAGGAACAAATTCCTGCACGGGATTCGTCAGAGTATTTACATCCCCGTTGTTCAATTAGCTTGTAATTGACTATTATTTTTTGATAAGTTTCTTAGTTACTGGTTTACTTGATTTGTTTTGTTTCTTAGGCTTAACTTCTTTCTTAGGTTTCTCTACAACTGGTTTTGAATCTTTCAAAATTTTCATAAATTCTGCTAAGATATTAGGTCCAACCTTAAACCCCAAAGGCACTTCTACATGTTTAGGTACACCATAACCTAATTTATCTTCCAACACCTTTAATCTCTTATGTAAAGCCAATACTGCTATATTGGTTCTTGTCTCATTGTCTATTAACTTAAAGAAGTTATCCTCAAGTCTTCCATGAGAGGATTGTTGCAATCTTTCGTGAGATGTTGGTACTGGTACACCTAACATCCTAGGTCTTTGATTCATTCTAGGACCCATATTACCAAACAATCCAGTTAACAAACTTGTATCAACAGGTATTTCGAAACTTTGTCCATTCATAGTTATTTTTATTTTATTTTCCATTTTGATTGTGTAGCCAATTTTAATTGTAGCGAATTTGATTCGCTATGGCTATTTTATAAGTATTCTCGACTTTATAAACTTTTCTAACTACTTTGTAGTAGTAACAAAGCAAGTTTATTCGGTAACAAACCTTGTTTATTAAATAACATCTTCATCTTTTTTGCTTTTGTAACCATTTATTATATGTTTTTTTTTGTTGTTGTCTACAATCATAACATCTAATTGGATATCTAATTATCGGTGGACGAGTATCTCCTGCTTCATATAAAATGATTGGTTCAACTTTTTTCCCACACTGTACACAAAGACCTTTTTTCTTGTTTTCTTTTCTAATCTTCTGTTGTAATTGTATCTGATAATGATGCCTACATAATCCTGTCTTGTTTTGACTCCTAAGAATCTTCCCACACTTAAGGCATTTATTCGCTTGCTTTATCTTCTTCGTCATTTTTCTTTTGATTAATATACATATCAAGAACCTCAGTTAAGTTCTTTATAGTTTCCTTTTGTTTTTTGCAATACTCAATCCTAATACCAAGCAGAAACATAGATATTCCCCACATTAAAAGTAAAAATATGACTATTGGAGACATACCTTCATTCTCTAATACTTTAATCCCAAAATCTTTAATTACATTGATCATTATATTTATTTCCATGATTATTTAACCTGTATAAGTACACAATTAACCTGTGTACGGGGCTAACTTTAATGTAGTATTCCCAACAACAACATCAGCATATCCCTTTGTAATGATTTGATCTTTGATTGAAATGGCTAACACCGAGGCTGAATCAATATCCACTACTGGTTCTGGACAATCACAAGACATAGTTATAAATAAAGCAACGATTACTATCAATGCTAAAATTATTGAAATTGGTATCATGATGTTTAATTTCTTTTTCCCTGGCTTTGTTTTAATTGGTTTCACTGGTTCAATAGGTTTCACGGGTTCAATAGGTAGTCCTAGTACATTAGTTTTTTGTTTCTTCTTAAGAAAATTAAATTTATTCTTTAAAACAACCTTTTTTTCTTTTTTTGATTCTTCTGTGGGTTGTTTTAGAGTAATATTAGTATCTTTTTCCTTTGGCAATTCAACTGGAAACTCACCTAAAATATCATCAACTTCTTTATCTAACATTGTTTGATTCCTTTTTGCAATATCTTTATTTATATTTTCTTCATTTATGTTTGTTAAACCCAAGGGTAAGTCTATTGGGTTATTTTTTTTATTATTTAGATTGTTATTTTGATTATATTCATTCATTTTTTTTCTCCAGTTCTAATTTATTTTCAATTTTAATCTGTAGGAAACTTAAGTTTACTAGTTGGTATGTGATACCCACAATATGGGCATTGTATGTAGTTTTCTTTTGGGTAATCTTCTAAGTACTTCTCTATATTCTTTATAATTATCTTCCCACAATGTAGGCAATTTTGTTTTGTCATTTTTTATCTCCAGTATAAATCTTTTCTCTTTTATTACTCAAAGGTTCTTTGTTCATATGTTAAAGCCCCCTTTTCATTTAAATCTACCCACTTCTTTTTGAATATTTCTTTATAGATACTTAAATCAAAATCATATTCTCTTATGTAACAAGTATAAATCTTTTCTATGAAGAAAAGATCCTTAAATGAATCTATATTTTCAATTAAGTTATCTAATGTTTTTTTAGCTGTTGTTTCATTTATCATTTTTATTCCGTGTTGTTTGTAAAAGTTATATTTAAATTACCCACACTATAGTTTTGTTGAACATCATAAGCATCCTTATTTAATTGGAATACTCGACATGCTTCACATACTTCTTGTGGTAAGTTTTCCAATGTTTCTCTACATAGTTTAGTATCAACATGATACGCATATGCTCCGAATAGCATTAAGATAATTAAAATGAAAAGAGTTCCTTCCATCAAAGTTGGCTTTCTAAAGAGGTTTTTCCAATTCTTTAATCCACGAGTTTCATAATATGGTCCATACTTTTGCTCGTACCATTTTAGCTTTGTCTTTAGTTCTTCGTTTTCTTCCATTTTAATCCGTAATACCCCCATATGTTTGTCGTAACTTTATATCCATTTCTTGATAGTTATCAACATACTTGCATTTTATTGCAACAGGTTCATTGCTAAAGATTCCTATTCTTTCAAAGTCTTCATAAAAATCATATCCTTGTTCCTGGCATATTTGATTTGCTGTTTCTGCTGCTTGTGGTAGGTTGTAAATTGAATCAATCGCACCTATTGGTATCAAAAGAAATAAAAATAGTAGTAAAATTCCAAAAAAGATTCCAATAATAGTTTCTGGTTCCATTTTATTCTGTAGCCACTTTAGTGGCTATCCTCCTTTTCAAGTGCTAGGTTTAATTTTTTAATTAGCTTATTATATTTAAAAAATTTGTATGTGAGATATGGAACTCTTTCAAGCTCATCTCTAATTGCTTCAATTTCATTAGACATTAGTTCAAGTTTTATTTTTCTTGGTTCAGGTATTATTGCCATTTTAATCAATCAATTGAAAGTATCGTCCTCCAGTTTTAGGTTTGCCTGTTCCAATTTTTATTCCAATACAACCATCTTGCTTTGTTATCTTTTTTGGTTTTTTATTCTTAGTTGGTTCGGATAAAACTTTATATAGTTTGTCTATTTCACTAGCTACTTGTTTTTTGAGAAGTTCTTTTAATAAATCTTCTTTTGTTAATGAACCACTAATCTTTTCAGCAATAAATGCTATCCTTGTATTTAGTTCTTTTCTATTGAACTCTTTAAATGTAGTTTTATCAAGATGTTCTATCCCATCTATTTTTTTAAGAGTATCCTTGCCACTAATATATTCTTTCCCATTAACAACTAATATTCCATCTGGAGTCATATGTATTTTATCTTTTTTCATTTTAATGGCTGTTTTTTAGTTATTTTGAATTCTTTCTTGTACCAATTATAGTCCTCAGGATTACAATTAGATATTTTTGCAGTTCCATCAGACCTAATCTCTAAGATTTCCCCATTTCTACCAATACACTCATTTCCAGTAGTATCCTCCTCTCCATCACCATCCTCATCGACAACACATGTTACTTTAGCTTCATCTCCAACACAATATCCATACTTCTTTCTATCTGCTCGTTTTTGTATTAGTTCTTCTTCTTTTAATCTCTTTGCCTTGGCAGTTTTATCTTCTGCTACCTTTTTAGCTAAGTTCCAGTTTGATTTTATCCAGAATTGTATTATTATGTATATTATGTGCAAAGCTCCAATTATAATACAGAATAAAGCAAAAATACTAAAGAACGCTAAAAATCCTGTAAACCATATACAAAGATAACTTGTACAAACAGAATTTGACATATAAGATAAATTATAAAACCATGGACAATGCTTAAGAACCAAACATCCCAAACCATAGAAACCAAAAGTGAATAAAAATACTCCAAATAATTCTAGGAATTTAAATAATGCAAAATACCACTTTGCCCTCGTGGGATTGTATGAAGTTATCTCAATTTTGTTTTTCATTAGTATAGTTATGTTTTTAGCCTTTATAAACTTTTCTAATCACTTTAAAGTAGTTACATATCCAATTTTATTGGATACGCATTCAAAAAATAGAAATAGAAACGCCCCATTTGGGAATCGAACCCAAGTCTCCCGAGGGACAGTCGGGTATAATGGACCATTATATTAATGAGGCAATTGCGGAAGAAGGAATCGAACCCCCTCCTGAAGAGCATGAGTCTTCTGTGCTTAAAACCATTACACCATACCGCACACGCCCCCACTGAGATTCGAACTCAGGTCTCAGGATTCAAAGTCCTGTATTCTTGACTGCTAAACTATAGGGCTAAATAGGCTTGGCAGGAGTCGAACCCACAACCTCCGGCACATAAGACCGATGCACTACCATTGTGCTACAAGCCTATATGAGTTAGAGAGGAATTAAACCCCTATCTTCAGAGTCGAAATCTGATGTTCTATCCATTATACTACTAACCCAATGGGCCTAAGAAGAATCGAACTCCTGTTTTCCGCGTATCAGGCGGATAGTCTACCATTAGCTTATAGGCCTATATGAGTCGGGGAGGATTCGAACCTCCATCTACGGCTTAGAAGTCCGTGGCACTGTCCATTGTGCTACCGACCCAATGGGACAAGAAAGAATTGAACTTTCTTCTTCCGAGCTTCAGTCAGATGTATTACCCAGTATACTATTGCCCCTCATGACCCTGGAGAGATTTTAACTCCCGACTTTTCGCTTAAAAGGCGAACGCTCTGACAAGCTGAGCTACAGAGTCCTATGAACCCGGAGGGATTTTAACCCACGACTTCCAGATTAAGAGTCTGGCACTCTGACAAACTGAGTTACGGATTCGTATGCGATGTGAGGGAATTTAACCCCCGTCTCTGGTTTGGAAGACCAGTGTAATAACACTATACCAACAACGCTTACGCCCCAGTTGGGAATTAAACCCAAGTTCCCCGATAGACAATCGGGAGTAATAATCACTATACTACTGAGGCTTAAGACCGTGCCAGGACTTGAACCTGAATCTACTGCTTACAAGGCAGTTATTCTAACCTTTGAACTACAC
>JAUVLT010000024.1 GCA_030600605.1 Mycoplasmatota bacterium | reverse complement strand
AGGGGATATTGAAACTAATAAAAATAAGACTAGATTTTGAATCTAGTCTTATTTGTTTGCTTGTATATTATTACAAACTAGGTGTTTTTACATTTAAGAAAGAAAATTCCCTATTTTGATCAGCTTTAACTGACATTTCTACAGTTGGAGGACACACAACAATATCTCCTTCAATTACTGAATTTTCCTCTTCACCTATTACAATAGTCCCTTTACCTTTCACAACATAAAAGAAAACATCAACTTCAACACTATGGGGAGGAATAACCTCTCCAGCATTTAACACAATATTTCTAACTGCTGCATTTTTATGATTAATTAAAGTTTTAGTTAAAAACCATATTTATAAATAAAACAGGAATTGAATTCCTGTTTTTCAATCTTTAAAAGCTGCCCTTAGTCCTAATTCTTTCTTCTTATAGATATTTATTAAGTTTGGTGAATGTTTATATAAAGATAAAGAAGAATAAAAGACTACTATTATTACTGTTAGTAATTGATAATCTAAAAGATATAAAGAAATAGGAGCTAATATAATATAGATAAGCGTTCCTATTGCTACATAATCAGATAAGATTGTAGTAACTATTAATACAATAGTCAGTACTATTCCAACAAGTGGTGCTCCACCTAGTAAAACTCCAACAAAAGTTGATGTTCCTTTTCCACCTTTAAATTTCATATAAAAAGGATATACATGACCTATCACAGCACTAACTCCCCCAACAAACCAAATAATATCATTTTCAGGGAAAAAGAATCTTAATACTATAATTGGAATAAGTCCTTTTAAAATATCACCTATTCCCACAAAAAGTCCCCATTTAAGTCCTAAAGTGAGAGTTACATTAGATGCTCCTGCGCTCATTGTATTAACTTCTCTAATATCAATACCTTTAACTAGCTTTGTAGTAATTAAAGCTAGATTAAATGAACCAATTAGATAAAATATAATAGATACTAAAAAATACTCCATAGATAAAAACTCCTTTATGCAAATTCTATTTTTATTATAGCTTAAATTCCTAAAAAATAAAGAACAATTTTTTAGTAACATAAATAACTAAAAAAACTAAAACAAAGATATGGTATTATAATAGTATAAGAAAAGTATAATCTCTTATACTTGAAAGGAGACTATTATGGAAGTGCTAAATAGAAATAAACTAAAACAATTAAATCAATTCATGAAAGAAATATTAATGCCAAACACCTCAGCTGTCAAAAAACAAATATATGAGAAATACGAGAGTGATATTGATGATATCACTCCAATTGATCTTTTCTATCTCAGTATGTATAAACAAGATACTACTTATAGTATTAAGGAAATAAAAGAAAATGCTGATAAGTTTGTTAATGTCTTTCATGAAAGATTACAGCAATATGAAATCACAGATTATGAAAATAGTTTTTTTCATAATCTGTATCAAGAATCTCTCGCAATAGATAAACATTTAAATTCATTAAAGCCATACTTTAAAAAGAAAAAGATAATTGAAAATAAAAAAATATTATTAAAAGGTTTTGAAAAATGTTTAGAAATTGAAAGAAAGTTTCTTAAAAAAGAAAATATCTTATTTCCTCATCTAGAAAGTAAAGCACCATCAACTAAGCCACTAGAAGTAATGTGGGCATTACATGATGACGCTAGAAGAATCTTAAAAGATATCTTAATAGAATTAAATAAAGATAACATCAATGAGAAAGATGCAATCTTACTCATTGGTGAATATTATTATACGCTTTATGGAATAAACCAAAAAGAACAGTTAATATTGTATCCTGTTGCTGTTACGTTACTTAGTGATAAAGAGTTAAAAGAGATGTTTATAGAATCATCAGAATATGGCTACGCGTTTATTGAAGTGGTTTCAGGTGAAACCACAGATAAACGAGTAGATGCTCACTATCAAGATGGACTTTTTAAAACAAAAACAGGAATGCTTAGTATGAAAGAGCTTGATTTACTTTTTAACTATATTCCATTAGACATTACATTTGTTGATAAAAATGATAAAGTTAAATATTTTAACAGTCGAAAAGAAAGACACTTCCCTAGAAATCCATCAATTATCGGTAGACTAGTTAAACATTGTCATCCCCCAAAAAGTGTTAAAATTGTTGAAGATATTATCAATGATTTCAAACAAGGAAAAAAAGACTTTGAAGAGTTTTGGATAACTTTTAATAAAACAATGTTATATATTACTTATTACGCTGTCAGAGATGAAAATAACAACTATATGGGTGTTTTAGAAGTATCCCAAGACATTACTCACATTAAATCTCTTGAAGGTGAAAAAAGATTAGTAGATTAATAATATAATATATTTAAGAAGGAGAAAAAGATGCTTATATATACTTCATCATCAAGTCTATTTGTATCACCATTATTTTATATACTAATTGCGATAATAGTGTCAGCTATTATCGCAAGAACGATAAATATCAAAAGAGCAAAAGACCCCTCTAGAGTTAAAATAACTTCTATTAGGGGAAAGCTTATTAGAAAAACAACTGATGAAAATGATGAAATTAGAAATGTAAGGAATATCAGAAGAAATTATTATGGAATGCACAAACTTAATGAAGGATTATTAAAAAGATATTATATTACTTTTGAAACTCATAAAGGAATAAAGAGCTTTACAGTTTCAAAAGAAGTCTATAATAAAGTAAAAGTCCACCAACAAGGAATTATTAAAATGAATCGAAAAAAGTTTGTGGCATTTAATAAGGATAGTTTCTACTAAAAAGAGTATTTAAGAAACTTAATTAGGTCATTTTGTATTGATGTTAGTGTTAAATAACAATTGATATATAGCCATTCTTATATTTTACGTGTTATAATGTTGAAAGGTGAGAAATAATGAAAACATATGGAAAGAAGATAGAAGAAGTATTACAAGATTATAATCTAAATAAAGACAATGGACTAAGTAGTGAACAAGTCCTTTCTTTAAGAATAAAATATGGCGAAAATAAATTAAAAACAAAAAGTCGTAAAACGATTTTTAGAATGATACTAAAAGAGTTATCTCAGTTCTTAAATTTATTATTAATAGGAGCGGCAGTTATCAGTGTAATTGCCAGTGGCCATTATACTGATGGTCTTTTCATAATGGCCATTGTTGTATTAAATATTAGTTTATCAGTCTTTCAAGAAAGAAGAGCCGGTAACGCTGTTGAAGCACTTAAGAGTATGAGTGCACCTGGTGCTAAGGTGCTTCGAAATGGTGAATTAGAAAATATTGATTCTAAGGAATTAGTGCCTGGAGATATTGTTATTATAGAGGCAGGAGATTATATCCCTTCGGATATAAGATTAATTGAGACAATTAATCTTAAAGTAGATGAATCAGCTCTAACAGGAGAAAGTGTTCCTGTTGAGAAAGATTGTTCTGTATTACTAATTGATTCAACACCGATAGGTGATAGAATCAATATGGGATATATGAGTACCATTGTAACTTATGGTAGAGGTGTTGGTATTGTTATTAGTATAGGGATGAAGACAGAAATAGGTAATATTGCTACTTTATTAAATGAAGTAGAAGATGAAATGACTCCCCTTCAAAAGAAAATAGATAAACTAGGTAAGTTACTAGGTATTATAAGTATCTTTGTTGTAATAATTATATTCTTCTTAGGATGGCTCTATTATAAATTAGGCTGGGTAGTCGAATTTGATATGTTTGAATTATTTATGGTGTCAGTTGCTTTAGCAGTTGCAGCAATTCCCGAAGGATTACCGACAGTAATCACAGTTGTTCTCGCAATTGGTATGAAGAAGATGGCAAGTAAAAACGCAATTGTAAAAGAATTAAGTGCTGTTGAAACACTGGGAAGCACGACAGTGATTTCAAGTGATAAAACAGGAACATTAACTCAAAATAAAATGGTTGTAACAAGAATATTTGATAATAAGAAAATAATTGAAGTAACCGGTGGTGGATATTCTTTTGAAGGTGAAGTTAAAGGAGATAATGGAAATATTTCAAGGTTACTTGAAATAGGCGCATTATGTAATGATTCGAGTATTTCAGGAGAATCATTAGTCGGAGATCCTACTGAACTTTCATTAGTAACTTTAGCTGCAAAAAAAGGACTAATGCAAAAAAAACTAAAATTAAAATATAAAAGAATAGATGAATATCCATTTGATAGTGATCGTAAATTAATGAGTACTGTCCATAGTATTGATAATGTAAAATATTTATATACTAAAGGAGCACCGGATCAATTACTTAAAGAATGTAAATACTATTTATTAGACGGAGAAATAAAAGAAATAGATAAGAAATTTATTCAAACAGTTGAACTTGCAAACCAAGGAATGGCGCGCAGCGCCTTAAGAGTCCTTGGATTTGCATATAAAGAATTAAATGATTATACCAATTTAACAGATGAAGAAACTAATTTAGTCTTCACAGGACTCGTGGGAATAATTGATCCTCCGCGTGAAGAAGTAAAAGAATCAATAAGAGTTTGTCATAAAGCTGGAATGAGAGTAGTAATGATTACAGGGGATCATAAAATTACTGCGATGGCTATTGGTAAAGAGTTAGGAATTTTAAATAAAGGAGAAAATGCACTTAGTGGAGAAGAAATCGATAAATTAAGTTATCCTGAATTTCTAGATTTAGTTAGAACAACTAATGTCTTTGCGAGAGTTTCACCTAATCATAAAGTAATGATTGTTAAAGCATTACAAGAAACCGGAGAAATAACTTCAATGACTGGAGACGGCGTAAACGACGCTCCAGCTTTGAAACAAGCAAACATTGGAGTAGCAATGGGGATAACTGGGACAGATGTATCTAAAGAAGCTGCTGATATGATTTTACTTGATGATAATTTTATTACTATTGTTGATGCAGTAGAAGAAGGTCGAGTGATCTATTCTAATATAAGAAAGTTTGTTGGATATTTAGTAAGTTGTAACGTTGGAGAAGTATTATTAATCTTTATTGCAATGTTACTAGGATGGGGAAGTCCATTACTAGCTATTCAAATCCTATGGATTAACTTAGTTACTGATTCATTCCCAGCCTTTGCACTTGGAATGGAAAAGAAAGAAAAAGGAATTATGGATAAAGATCCAATTGATCCGAAAGCATCAATTGTTGATAAAAAAATGGGAATTGCGATTGGTTTCCAATCGGTATTCCTAGCACTTGCTGTCTTAACATCATATTTTATTGGACATAATATTGTGGGCGGACATGAGTTTATGGGAGAAACATTTGCCTTTATAACTATTATTACAGGAGAGCTACTTAGAACGTATTCTGCACGTAGTGAAACAACAACAATATTTAAAATGAATCTATTTGAAAACAAATGGATTAATTATTCAGTAATTGCTGGTGGAGTATTATTATTAATAGTTTTATTTGTACCAGGAGTAAATACATTATTTAAAACTGATGTTGATTTAAAACTAACAAGTTTTCTAATTGCTTTTGTATTAGGATTTATTCCATTATTTGGTGGAGAGTTATCTAAACTATTTAAATAGTATTTCAAAAAGAAAGAGAGTTAATTATGAAAAAATTAATCGAAGAATTTAAAAAATTCATTAATCGTGGTAATATTTTAGACTTAGCTATAGCTGTAGTAATAGGTACTGCTTTTACAAAAATAGTTAATAGTTTTGTAAAAGATGTTTTTACACCTATTATGAGTCTAGCTATTGGAGAACAAGGATTTGAAAACTTTAAATATGTAATTACTGAAGGAGATGAAGTGGCAGGTATCGCTGAAAATGCAATCTATTATGGTAGATTTATTCAGAGTTCATTAGATTTCTTAGTAATTGCTGTTGTAGTATTTTTAATGATTAAAATTATTAATAAAGTAAAAGATGAATTAGAAGATGTAATGGATGAAATCGAAGATATTATTGAAGATATCATTGATGGAAAAGAAGAAGTAGTAAAATAGAAATAAACACTTAAAGAAATCAGTTTGATTTCTTTGAGTGTTAAAGCATTTGCGGTCGTGGCGGAATGGCAGACGCGCTACCTTGAGGGGGTAGTATCTTAGGATGTGTGAGTTCAAATCTCATCGACCGCACCATGAAAATAAAAAAATAGCTGGAATTTTATGTTTCAGCTATTTTAATTGAATTAATATATGATTTTAAGATTCTTAGGAGATTGTTTTTACTTATGGAAGGATAAACCATATCAAATATATTTTTCATTATGAAAACTATAAAATACCTTATTTCGCCTGTAAACTCAAAATAAGTTGTGTAATTGAGCAAAATAAGGTAATATATTTATGAGGAGTGAAAATTATGAAATATTTAAAAGTTTTTTCTGAAAAACGAATCTTTAATTATGATTTTATATTGCAACTAACAAAGAGCCGTTCACTTGCTGATGAAACAATTCAAAACTATTTAAAAAAGGGTTATATAAAGCGTGTTAAAAAAAATCTATACGTTACTATTAGTCTGGAAAATGGTGGGGTTATCCCAAATAAATTCGAAATTGCATCGAATATTACAGAAACATCTTTTATCTCCCATCATAGTGCATTTGAATATTATGGATTTGGAAATCAAGTTTATAATGAGGTTTCTGTGACTAGTTTAAAAAAGTTCAAAGACTTTATATTTGAAAGTAATGAGTATCGTTATTTATATAGTACAAGTAATGAGTTTGTGGATGAAGTTAACGGAATTCGTGTTAGTACAATAGCTAAGACAATTGTTGAAACAATTGATTATATAAAAACATATGATGATATGGAAGAAGTCATTCATAATTTATCTTCCTTGCCTGCAATAAATGGATTACTTGTAATGGAATATTTGTTATTCATAGATAAGAAAATATTGTTTAATAAAGTCGGATTAATATTATCATATTTTGTTGATGATTTATTAGTGACAAACAGTTTACTAGAGCGAATGAAGAACTTAGGTATAAAAAGCGTAAAATACTTTTCGAAAGAAAAATATCGACTAAAGAAGTATTATAAAGAATGGAACTTATATTGTTATGATCTTGGAAAAATAATTGAGGTGGCTGAGGATGGTTAGTTATTCATTGAAGGATTTAAATGCATTAGCTAAAAATAATAATTTTAATAGAGATACATTAGAAAAAGTACTTCGTTTAGTTGAACTGCTTAAAATGTTTAATGAAAATGAGGAGTTTAAAGGAATGTATGTATTAAAGGGTGGAACCGCAATAAATTTATGTATATTTGACTTTCCAAGACTATCTGTAGATATCGATATGAATTTTAATCTAGATTGCAATAAAGATAAGATGATTGAAATAAGGAATAAACATCGGAAACTAATCAAGGCCTATGTTGAATTGGGTGGATATGTTGTAAGTGATAAATCTAGGTATTCATTTGCATTAGATTCATATTTACTTAAGTATACTAATGCGATTGGGAGCCCTGACAATATTAAATTAGAACTGAATTATTCAAATAGAATACAAATCATTAATCCGATTCAACTTGATATATCCTCTAGTATAGTTAAAAGTGTTTCGGTGCTTGTCCTAGACAAAATTGAATTATATGGAAGTAAAATAGCTGCATTAGTCGGAAGAACTACAGCTAGAGATATATATGATGTTTATGAAATGATAATTAATAAGGTGATTAAAAAATCAGACTTGTCTATGTTGAAGAAATGTGCGATATTTTATTTAATGACATCCAATGATGAACAAACGATTGAAAAATTATTGGAGGATTATTATACAAACATGTTAAACACAACATTTTATAATATTAGGAGAAATTTAATTCCGATATTACATATTGGAACGCAAATCGATTTAGAAAATATGAAAGAAGTAGTTAATGGGTTTATCAATAGTTTATTTGTACTAAATAAAGAAGAGATGAGTTTTGTAAATTCATTTATAGATAGCAAGTATCATCCTGAGCGTCTTTTTGAAAAATCAATTTCAAGTAGAATCAAAAATCACCCTATGGCTCTTTGGAAAACAAGAAACAAATAGAATGTTGTATCTTAGGATGTGTGAGTTCAAATCTCATCGACCGCACCATATTTATTAAAAGAAAGGGATGTATAGTTAAATATTGCTATACTGAGGATTAGATATGAAAAAAATGAAGATGGAAAAAGTTAAGCTATTATATATTATTTTCTTATTTATCTTGTTTCTTGAATTACTGGGATCACTAGGGGCAGTATTTTTTGCTGAATCCTCAATAATAAGAGACGCAGGGATAACTAATACATTCTTAGTTGTTATTACGACAATAGTAATATTAATACCCTGGATTGTTGAATCGCGTTATAAAATTGATATTCCTGATTTTTTAGAAGTTATATTATTATCAATGTTATTCATAAGTGTCGTATTAGGGTTTTTAAATGATTATTATGTGAATGTAAAAGGCTTTGATAAATTCACACATATCTTAAGTGGAATAACATTACTCGTAGTTTGGGAATTTTATGAGTTTATAGCCGATACAATTTCATATATTCTAGATAATAATACCTTAAGAAACATGCAAAGGTATCAGTGGATTAACGATTCGTTAATCTTTCCTCAAGGTTATGGATTATATGATACTATGGTAGATTTATTTGTAGGGACTTTAGGAGCATTAGTGGTTGTAGTTGTGGGATATCTTTTAATTAAAAACAAAAGCAATGTAATTAAACAAACTAAATAATAGCTACTCTATAAGGTAGCAAATCAAATAGCGCCCTTATAAGGTAGCAAATCTATTATCTACTAGGTATTTTAGATAGTGACCACTTCAAACAGAAGTGGTCTTTTTTAATGAAAATATTAGTTGTAACACAAACTTTTAGGTTAAATGTGTTGTTTTTTTATATGAGTTTTGGTATATTAGGGAAGAATATTAATTTGAAGGAGAAGATAAAATGTTTAAATTTTTAGAACTTGTTAAGAAACATTTAATTGTTAGTATATTGCTAGCAATGATATTAGGATTAATAGTAGGATATTACGTTGATACATCTTGGCTTAAGAATTTAATCATCCCATTGACATTTGTATTGGTTTATCCAATGATGGTAACACTTAACCTTAGTAGTTTAAAACAAAAATCAAATATAAAGCTACAATTCACAACACAAATTATTAACTTTGTAATATTTCCAGCAATTGCCTTTGGACTTGGTTATGTATTTTTCCAAGACCAAACATATTTAAGACTCGGATTACTGTTAATAGCTTTATTTCCAACTAGTGGAATGACAATCAGTTGGACAGTAATGGCTAAAGGAAACATTAATGAAGTACTAAGAATGGTAATTATCGGATTATTACTTGGGGCAATCCTTTCACCATTTTATATTACAGTTTTACTTGGATCAGATATTAATGTCCCAATTCTACAAATCATATCACAAGTGCTAATTATTGTCTTTATTCCGTTATTCTTTGCATTCATAACGCAAAAATTAATTATTAAAAAACATGGTGAAGAAAAATTCAATAAAAAAATTAAACCAAAATTCCCATTATTTTCAACATTCGGGATTGTCTTAATGATTTTCACAGCTATTTCTTTAAAAGCAGCTGTCTTAGTTAATAACCCAATGATTTTATTGGATATTTTAATACCATTATTAATATTATTTGCAATATATTTTATAATTTCAATAGTTACCGCTAGATTACTATTTAATAGAGCTGATGGTATTGCTTTGGTTAATGGTACTTTAATTAGAAACTTATCATTATCTTTAGCTCTAACATTGAGTGTCTTCCCTGAAGCTGGAATTGCTGCATTATTAATCGCAATAGCTTATGTAATTCAAGTACAGATTGCTGCCTGGAATGCAAAACTATCTAAAGTTATCTTTAAACCTGAATAATCTTTTATAATATAATTATAAATGTGGAAACATGTAAAACCGTTTCCACATTTTTCTTTTGATTTTGTTTTTTTGAGTGTATAATAAAAAAGGGAAGTAGAGAGGAAGTGATTGCTTTGCCTAATATTAAAGATGTTGCGAAAAAAGCAGGAGTAGGAATTGCGACTGTTTCAAGAGTAATAAATGATAGTGGTTATGTTAAAAAGGAAACTAGAGAAAAAATTGAAAAAGTAATTAAAGAAATCAGCTATGTTCCAAATGAGATTGCTAGAAGTATGACGAGACAAAGAAATGATATAGTTGCTTTTATACTTCCAAATAGTACTCACTTGTTTTTTGGCGAATTATTGTATTTTGTTGAAGAAGAATTGTATAAATATGGCTATAAAGTTATGATTTGTAATTCAAGTGAAAAGATTGAAAAAGAAATAGTTTATTTAGATATGTTAAAAAATAACCGTGTTGACGCTGTTATCTTATTAACAAATAATGATATTGATCAATATTTAGATAAGAAATTACCTTTACTTTCTTTTGATCGTAGATTTGATGGAGTTCCTTTTGTTGCTAGTGATAACTATGAAGGCGGAGTATTAGCTGCCAAGAGATTAATTGAACAAGGATGTAAAAAAATGATGTTTATTGGTGATGACGCTCAAGGTGATTCAACACCAGTAATGACAGAAGTTACAAAAAGAAGACTTGGGTTTTTAGATTATATAAAAGAAAAAGGATATCCTGAAATGATTAATATAGAATATCCTCTTGGGGATTATATTCATATACCGGAAAACATCCATAAGATTATTAATGAACATCCTGAGATTGATGGAATCTTTACAATTTCTGATGCAGTTGCATGTGATGTTATTAAAGAACTTGAAAATAATGGTAGAAGAGTTCCGGAAGATGTAAAGGTAATTGGATTTGATGGAGGAAGAAGTTTTTTGAACTTAGGAAAAAAAATAACTTCAATAGGACAATCACCTAAATTAATCGCAGAAGCGATTAGAAGAAGCATTATTAATTTTTATAAAAAAGAAGAAATAGAAAATCAAATTATTCCTGTTTATTTTCAAGAAGGAGAAACGGCTTAGCCAAAATAAGTTGTTTGATTACTCAATATTTTCAAATATTATTGATTATTGACAGCGTTTTCAAAAGGTGATATACTGAACTAAAGTAACACCTTTTATTTTTTTATTGACTTATGGAAACCTTTCCCCTTTTAATGATTATTGTCGCGTTTTTACAAATATTTACCAATAATTATGAGAGGCTATATTTTTTATCGCAATGTGGAAACCTTTCCCCTTTTTGCAAATTAATTATTAAGGAGAATTATTATGGGGTTTATTGATAGTTATGAATTGCCTAATAAAGATAATGATATCTTACTTATTGGGGAAATACTGATAGATGAAATCAAAACTGATAAATTTAATGATTCAAAAAAAATGTTTGGTGGAAGCCCAGCAAACATTGCTGTTAATCTTCATGATTTAGGGATAAATCCCCAATTCTTCGGAGCTGTTGGAAATGATGATTTTGGAATCTATTTAAAAAATGAATTAAATATTAGAGGAATAGGTAGTCAAAACGTTAAAACATTTAGAACTAAAACGACTACTGTTGAAATAGAAAATTGTAAAGATGATCCAGTACCTATTTTTAAAAGAGCTTCAGATTATCACATTTATTACACAAAAGAATTAGAAGAAGCATTATCTAATGTAAAGATTGTTCATTTCTCGTATTGGCCATTATCAATGGAACCAGCTAGATCAACAATTGAAAGTGTTATTAAATTTTCAAAAGAAAATAACGTTATTATTGGATTTGATCCAAATTACCATAAAGACTTAGAAACAACAGATAGTATAAGCATAGAAGAATTAAAATTAATTATGGGACAAGTTGACATAATTAAACCAAGTTTAGACGATTCAAAAAGAATCTTTGGTGAAGGATTCACCAAAGAAGAATATATATTAAAATATCAAGAATTAGGATGTAAATTAATTGTGATGACCTTAGGAAAAGATGGGGTTATTGCAAGTTATAATAGTGAAATAATTTCAATGCCATCTATTGCTAAAGAAATTGTTGATGTAACAGGGGCAGGAGACGCATTTTGGAGCGGGATATATGCTGCGATTCTTAAAGGTGAAAGCATTTATAACGCTATAAGAATTGGACTGGTTTGTAGTGCCCATAGTTTAAAACAAGTTGGGGCAGTCACAGATTTACCAAATTTAAAAGAAATAAAAAAAGAAATTGAGATTTAGGAGATTATTATGCATATTGTATTTTTGAATCCTCAAGGTAACTTTGATAAGAAAGATTCATATTGGACAATGCATCCTGACTTTGGAGGACAGCTAGTATATGTAAAAGAAGTGGCTAGTGAAATGTCAAAGTTAGGTCATAAAGTAGATATAATTACTAGATTAATCATAGATGAAGAATATCCTGAATTTAGTCAAACGTTTGATTGTTATGAAGGATTACCAAATTTAAGAATTGTCAGAATTCCTTGTGGAGGAAACAAATTCTTAAACAAAGAATTACTTTGGGAACATCTTTATGAATGGACAAACAATATTATTACATTTTACAAACAAGAAGGAAAAATGTTTGATTTCATGACAAGTCATTACGCTGACGGCGGTCTTTCCGCAGTTATGATAAAAGCTAAAACAAATATTTCTTATTCCTTTACTGGCCATAGTCTTGGTGCCCAAAAGTTTGATAAACTGGGTGGTAATAAAACAAACTATGACGAACTAAATAAAAAATATCAATTTTCAAAAAGATTCATTGCTGAAAGACTAACAATGAAATATTCCGATATTATTTTTGTATCGACAACTCAAGAAAAACAAGAACAATATACCCACAAATTGTATTGCAATTTAACAAATGATTTAAACCCTCTTATGTTCATTGTTGCTCCTCCTGGAGCGAATACGGAAGTTTTTGCTCCATGTTTGGGCGACAACATAAACAAAGAAACTACAATCATGATAAAGAATACAATTAAACGAGATATATCAGAATCAAGAAGAAAATTACCATTCATCATCTTAGCAAGTCGATTAGATCCAAAGAAAAACCATCTTGGATTACTAAAAGCATATGCTAAGAACAGTGAAGTAAATTCAAGGTTGAATTTACTTATATCACTTCGAGGAATTGATAATGCCTTTATTGATTATCGTAAAGCATCAAATGAAGAAAAAGAAATCCTTGATGAAATGATGAGAATAATCAAAGAAAACAGCTTATTTGGTAAGGTAACGTTTATGAGCATTAATTCACAACTTGAACTTGCTGATACTTATCGTTATTTATCTAAACAAAAAAGTATCTTTGCACTTACTTCTCTATATGAACCATTTGGACTAGCTCCAATAGAAGCAATGAGCGCAGGATTACCAGCACTGGTAACTAAATATGGTGGACCAAGTGATGTATTACGCGAAAACTCTGAAGAGTTTGGTGTGCTTGTTGATGTCTTTGATATTGCTGATATTGCAAATGGTATCTTAAAGCTTCTTAACAATTATGATTATTACAAATCACAAGGATTAAAGCGTGTATTAAACAAGTACACTTGGAAATCGACAGCTAAAACGTATTTAAAGGCAATTGACAATGCTTTAAATAAAATTCAAAAACAAGAAGTAATAATTGATAAATACTTTATTAATTCAAGTCAATTATTTATCGATGATAGTCTCATAAAAAAATGGATCTAAGAGGTGAACCATGGAGAAAGCATTAAAGCGATTAAGAAAGATTGGAAAGAAAGTACTATATGCATTATTAACCGCAGTTATCATAATTATATTACCGTTCATTTTAATTATTAGAATAATAGAAAAATTAATAAATAGAGATATCTTGAAATTTGATTCAAAAAAAGAAAGAGGACCAATTGGGTCATTTATTATAAACAATTGGCTTGGTGAAACATATAAAGCACAAAATAATCGTGTCTTTGTATATTTCTTAATGCCTGCTCTTGGAACGTTTTTATTATTTGTTGGTTTACCATTTATACAAGGAATTTATTTTTCAATGACTGACTGGACAGGACTTAATGATCCTCAATTTATCGGTCTTGAAAATTACGTTACAATATTTAAAGATTATGCATTTGGGTATTCATTTTTTCGAACTGCATTATATTCTATTATGAATATTGTTGTTATTAATATTGTAGCTTTTTCTCTAGCATTACTAGTTACACAAAAATTAAAACTTAAAAATATATATCGAGCTGGATTCTTTTTACCAAACTTAATTGGTGGATTAGTACTTGGTTATATTTGGCAATTTATCTATAACAGAGCATTAGTTCAATTTGGTGGAATGTTTGATCCAAGTATTTTAGTAAGTGGAGATACAGCTCTTATAGGATTAATCATTGTTGTTACTTGGCAATATGCTGGGTATATTATGATGATCTATATTGCTGCTATTCAAAACATACCGCAAGATTTAGTAGAAGCAAGTAAAATTGATGGTGCAAATGCTTGGCAAAGACTAAGAACAATTACTTTACCTTTAGTTGCTCAAGCATTTACAGTAGCAATGTTCTTAACCTTAGTAACATCCTTTAAGCAGTTTGATACTGTTACTTCTTTAACACAAGGAGGACCAGCTACTCAGCTACCTCTTTGGATAGGTAGTATTTATCAAAAGACACTTATGCCTATTGTTCAATCAACTGATTTAGTGGCTATTAATATTTATGATGAAGCCTTTGTAAATCGAAATATGGGTATCGGACAAGCTAAAGCTATCTTATTCTTCATCGTTTTACTTTTCGTGGCTCTTATCCAAGTTTATTACAATAAGAGAAAAGAGGTGGAGTTATAATGAGAACTGATAAAATAGGAATTATTTTACTAGAAGTATTAGCTGCTACGCTATTAATCGTTTTTGCTTATCCACTGTTTATTGTTTTAATTAACTCAGCTAAAGATGCAGCTGAGATAATTAGAAATCCATTATCAATGCCAACTGATTGGCTCCAATTATTTGAAAATGTTAAAGAATTACTCAGTAGAGATAATATCAATTATTTCCAATCGTTCTTTAATTCAGTTATTATTACGACAATCAGTTTAATAGCTATTGGTATCTTCAGTGCTATGGCTGCCTGGGTATTAGTTAGAACAAAAACAAAATATTCACTTGTTATATTTATGATTTTCTTAAGTGGAATGGTTATTCCGTTTCAAGTAGTAATGTTACCTCTTGTAAGATTACTTCAAACAATGAAGGATATAACAGGAATTCCATTTAAAGATACACTTCATGGTATTATCTTAGCTTATATCGGATTTGGTGCACCACTTAGTGTCTTCTTATTCCATGGATTTATAAAATCAATTCCAATTGATATTGAAGAAGCAGCTATCATTGATGGTTGTTCGAAAGCACAAGTATTCTTTAAAATAATATTACCAATCTTAAAACCAATATTTGTTACTTTATTAGTGCTTAACGGTATGTGGATATGGAATGATTATCTTTTACCAATCTTAGTTTTAGGAATGGGTGGAGACGTTCAAACATTGCCTTTATCAGTTGCTAATTTAGCAGGTCTTTATGATAAAGAATGGTCGTTAATTTTAACTTCAGTATTAATGGCTGCTTTACCAGTTGTAATTCTATTCTTATTTGCCCAAAAACACATTATAAAAGGAATGACTTCCGGAGCTATAAAATAAAGGAGTAAATAAATGATTAAACTATTTATATTTGATTTAGATGGAGTTATAACTTCGACAAGTATTGAGCATTTCTCGGCTTGGAAAGAAATAATCAAAGATAGATTCAATATTTATATTAATGATAGTATTGAAGAAAAAACCAAAGGTGTTTCGAGAATGCAATCACTAAATCGAATTTTAGAATCTTATGATTTAGAATATATTATTTCAGATAACGAAAAAGTAAGACTAGCTACATTGAAAAACGAATTATATAAATCAATGATTAGTAATTTTGATGAAACTAATATTTATCCAGGAGTAATAAAATTATTTGAATATTTGAAAAAGAAAAATATTTTAATTGCCCTTGGAAGTGCATCAAAAAATGGTCCATCAATAATTGATGGACTGGGAATTAGAAATTATTTTGACTATATTGTTGATCCAACTGATTTAATGAGTAAACCTCATCCTGATATTTTTAATAAAGCAATGAATCACTTTAACCTTTCACCTAGTGAGTGTGTTGGGATAGAAGACGCTATATCAGGAGTAACGTCAATAAAATCAGCGAAGATGTATGCGATTGGCATAGGTAATCAAGAACAATTAAATCACGCCGATATCGTTTTTAAAAGTATCGCTGAAATAGATAATAAATTTTTAGAGAATTTGATTGAAGGTGATCATGAATAAACTAATTAGAAATAATCGCTTAAGTAAAGAAGAACTTTTAGCTGATGAAACAATTTACTCACAAGCAAATGGGTTCTTAGGTACTAGAGGAACTTTCGTTGAAGGTTACGGAAAAGATTATGAATATAATCAAACATATTTAAATGCGTTTTATGATCAATATGATTACTTTTATGAAGAAAACTTTTCAGGTTTTCCTCAAAATGGTCAAAAGTTCATCAATTTAATTGATGGACAAAGAATGGATTTCATAGTAGATGGAAAAGCACTTAATCTAGACAACTGTGAGGTTCTATCATTAAAAAGAGAATATGACTTAGAAACAGGAGTAACAACTAGAATCATTCATTATAAAACAGTATTAGGTAAGGAATTCATCTTAACTGAAAGAAAACTTGTAAGTGCTAAAAGAAAAGAAGTAATTGCGCTGAATATTACTATTGAATCAATAAACTTTAAAGGCACAGTTAAGGTAATATCATATTTAGGTAAATCAAGAAAGAAATCTTTAAATAGTAAAGATCCTCGGCTTCATAATGGAATATCTAAACACTTAAATATTATTGATATTTCTGAAGCAAATAGCTTAATTACTGTTAAAACATCAAGAAGTAATCTTTATTTAAATACAGTAATGATTCATAGTAATCCTTTTGATGTTGATTTGGGTAAAGAAAATTTAATAGGACAAAAAGAGTATTTAATTAGTCCTAATAATAGTATTAAGATTACAAAATATATTATTTATACTTCAAATCTATATCATAAAGATTATTTAGAAGATAGTAAAAAAATAGTTAAAGATTTACAAAGTATTGATTTTGAACAATTGATTACTGAACAAATAGGATACTTCAAAGGGTTTTGGAAAAAAGCATATATTAAATTAACTAATAATGAATACATTGAATCTTTACTTAACTATAATCTATATCAACTTAATTGTAGTGGTGGAGAAAGCGAATTTCATAATATCTCCGCAAAAGGATTGAGTGGAGAAGGGTACGAAGGACATTATTTTTGGGACAGTGAAATATATATGCTTCCATTCTTTGTATTTACAAATCCCCAAAAAGCTAAAAATTTATTAATGTATCGTTATCACACAATGAAAGAAGCAAAAGAAGAAGCCAAAAACTTAGGATACAATAAAGGAATAAAATTCCCATGGAGAACAATTAACGGTGAAGAAGTTTCACCATACTATCCAGCGGGGAGTGCCCAATTTCATATTAATAGTGATATAGCTTACGCTATTATAAAGTATTTTGAGGCTACAAATGATCTTGATTTTATTGTTGATTATGGCTTTGAAATGTTAATAGAATCAGCCCGCTTCTTAACTGAAGCAGTTAACTATAATGGAGATCATTACCATTTAAATAGTGTTACTGGACCGGATGAATATACAACAGTTGTTGATGATAACTATTACACAAATCAAATGCTTAAATATCATTTTAGTTATGTTGTTAAGTTTTATGATAAATACCTAAAAGAATTATCAGAGGTATTTATTAAGTTAGAAGTTTCAAAAGACGAAATAACTAAGATGAAAGAAATCGCAGAGAAGATTCATTTACCATTTGATAAGGATTTAAATATCTTTACTCAAGATGCTGCATTTCTTAAAAAGAAGAAATTAGATTTAGCATTAATACCAGAGGATAAATATCCTTTGTTGATGAATTTTCATCCATTATTTCTCTATAAACATCAAGTATTAAAACAAGCAGATACAATGCTTTCAATGATGTTATTAGATTTTGATGATGAAAGCATCTTAAAAGATTCATTTAATTATTATGAACCAATCACCACTCATGATTCTAGCTTATCAAAATGTATTTATAGTATATTAGCATTTAAATTAAAGAATTATGATTTGGCTTGTGATTTCTTCAAAAGAGTGTTAGAAACTGATTTTCTAAACGTTCAAAAAAACACAAGTCACGGTCTTCATGTTGCTAATCTTGGCGGATCTTATTTAGGGTTTATATATGGATTTGTTGGTATAAGAATTACTGAAGATTATTTAAAGATTAATCCAATAGTAACAAAAGATATTAAAGAATATGAACTAAATATTATGTATCAAGGTGAAACAATAAATATCAAAGTAGATAATAAAGTTAATATATCATCTACTGGTAATGTCAGTTTAAAAGTTTATGAAAAAGAAATTGAACTTAACGGCAATTACCAAACTGCTTTAAAAACTTAATTTGTTTTCAATTTTTAAAAAAATAAAAAAAAATAAGAAAATAGGAGGAAAGAAATTGAAAAAATTATTATTATTAGTAGTAGCAACAGTATTGGTTTTTACTTTAGCTGGATGTAAGCCTGAAGAAAAAACTTTAGTAATCTTTCAAAACAAAGTTGAAATTGATGATGTTTTAAGAGATTACGCAGAAGCTTGGGGATTAGAAAATGACGTTATCGTTGATGTTAAAACTTGTGGTGGAGACACATGTGCTTATGGTACACAAATTTTAGCTGAATTCCAAGCAGACGAACAACCAGATATCTTCGTTATTGAAGGTATGGGTGGATTCCTAGACTATGAAGACAAAATCTTAGATCTTACAGGTGAAACTTGGACATCTAATACAGATTTAGAATTCATCGTTGAAGGTGTAACATATGGATTCCCAGTAGCAGTTGAAGGATGGGGTATGGCTTATAACGTTGATATCTTAGACGACGCAGGAGTAGACCCTGATGATTTAACTAGTCAAGCTGCATACTTAGCAGCATTTGAAGACATTCAAGATTACTATGATACTGATACAGCAATGGCAGAATATGCTGTAGTATCTATGGCTGCTGCAAGTGGTATGACTTGGGTAACTGGACTTCATAGTTTCAATGGTTACTTATCAGCTGGACTTGGTTATAGTGATTCAACTGTCATTGACAAATTAAACAATGGTCAAGTTGACACTGATAGACTAGCTACATATGTTGATTGGGTAGAATTACTATTTACTTGGGGAGATGACGACATCTTATTAACAGGTACTTATGATGATCAAGTTGGTAAATTCGCTGATGGCGAAGCTGCATTCTTACATCAAGGTAACTGGACTGATTCAAGTTATGCAGATTCAGATTTTGAAATGGGATATGCTCCACATGCTGTTATGTTAACAGGAAATGATTCAATCTTTATCGGAGCTCCTTCATTCTATGTTATCAATAAAGACAGTGATTCAATTGATGACGCTAAATTATTCTTAGATGATTTAGCTGCAACTTCTGAAGGACATGACTACATGGTTAATAAAGCTCACATGGTTCCTGCATTTAATAGTGTTACATTAACTCCATCTACTCCACTTAGTGCGGCAGTAATGGAATGGAATCAATCAGGTAAAGCTTATGCATGGTGGCAAAATGATATGCCTAGTGGATTTGGTATGGATACTTTAGGACCAATCTACGAATTATATGCTAAGGGTGTTAAAGGTGATGCTGCTGGTCTAACAAAAACAGAATTTATCGCACAATTAACAGCTGAAATTGAAGATTTAGGATAACAAATTAATAACTAAAAAAGACTATTTTCAAAAATAGTCTTTTTTTTGTTTTATTAATAATTTACTATCTAGGTCTTTTTTGTTAAAATAATCTTATAATATAATATCAAAGGAGCTTTACATATGAAGAAACTTGACGGAATTGAAATCATTTTTATTATTGCCTCATTAATAACAATTATGCTAGCTCCAATAAATGCTTATCGGGTAAGCAGTTTATTTGTAGGTAATGAAATAGAACAACTATATATTTATGAAACAATTTTATTTGGAGTATCTGTGACAATTTTTCTTATATACATAGCTGTCTTTATTAAGTATAACCAGAAAAATTATCCAAGAGCTTATATACTAATAAGATTGTTCCCAGCAATTATTCTTTGTCTTTATGATATTGGATTTCTAATTGGACTTAATTTTGACAGTATCAGACATATTGATAATGCATTTGAATATGAAATGTTGATGCCCTGGTGGGCTTTTACAGTCTTAAATATTGCTTTTATGACATTTAATATTTTGCTTTTTAAAAAAGTATTCATATTAAATATAGAAATGAGAATGGAGAAATATCAAAAACTAATTAATGTTTATTCAGTAGTCTTAATAATTCTCTATTTTGCAATATTTATGACTTTGGTAACTGATTCGGCAAATCATCTTGGCTTGCTTGAGTGGTAAGAAAAAAAGACTTCGATGAAGTCTTTTATTTTTTACCAAATGCTTCTTCCCAGTCGCTCATAAATGTCTCTATTCCCTTATCAGTTAATGGGTGAGTAAATGATTTCTTAAGTACAGCGTAAGGAACTGTGGCGATATGTGCACCTACTAAAGCACTATCAGCTAATTGTTTAAGTGTTCTAATACTAGCTGAGATGATTTGTGTTTTGAATCCATAAATATCAAACATGTTTCGAATATCACTAACTACTTGAATACCGTCATGTAAAGTATCTTCAAGTCTTCCAACAAATGGACTGATATAAGTTGCTCCAGCTGTTGCAGCAAGTAATGCTTGGTTAACACTAAAAACTAATGTAACATTAGTTTTTATACCAAGTCTAGTTAATTTCTTAGTAGCTTTTATACCTTGTTCTGTCATTGGAATCTTAACAATCATATTTTTATGCATTTTCGCTATTTCAATTCCTTCATCAACCATTCCTTCAGCATCTAAACTAATAACTTCACCACTGATAGGTCCATCGATAATCCCCGTAATTTCTTTAATAACCTTATTAAAATCTCTTCCTTCTCTAGCTATTAAAGTAGGATTAGTAGTTACTCCTGAGATAATACCTAAATCAGCCATTTCTCTAATATGTTCTACATTCGCAGTATCAATAAATAATTTCATTTCTTATCCTCCTATAATTCTGTTTCTTCAAATATTAAATCAGCAAATTTAATAGGGGTAACACCTTGTAAGTCATCTACTAACTTATCAACAAATAAAATACCATTGGTATGATCAATTTCATGTTGGACTACAATTGAAACGTATCCTTTAAGTTTGATAACATCTTTTGTTAGTTCTTCTGTTTCTTTATCATAAAAATAACTTCTAACAGTTATTTTATGATGTCTTGGAACAACACCTGTAACTTCCCTATCAACACTTAAACACCCTTCACCATTTTCAAGATAAGTCTTTTTAATACTATGGCT
>JAUVLT010000006.1 GCA_030600605.1 Mycoplasmatota bacterium | reverse complement strand
GATGATTTCAATGAGTTTTTTATTAAAATCGTTTTTCTCATTTACATTATCCGATTTTAGATTTACATTTTATGATATTCCATTAATGATAACTGGGATAATGTTTGGGCCAATAATTGGTGGATTAAGCGGTCTAATTGTAGATTGGTTTAATATCTTAGTACCAAATCTGGCAATGGGGGTTAATCTGTTTACTTTATCTTCAATGTTATGGGGAATTATTCCCGGGTTATTACTATTTGGAAGAAAAGAATTATCAATGGGAAGAATTGTTTTTACTGTATTGCTTACGAGTATCCTTTGTTTCTCTATTAATACTTTTCAGCTATATTTGTTTTTTGGAGCAGGAGGACTTGCAAGTTTACCATTTAGAATTGCGACATTAATTATTAAGTTACCAATACAAGTATTAATATTGGATATTCTATTCAAAAGAGTTATTGTCTGGAATTTAAATCTTGCTAAACAAAGATAACCAAAATGGTTATCTTTTTGTTTGAATGTAGAAAAGAATATATGAAAAAGGATGGAAATTTCCATCCTTTTCTAAAGTTCTACTATTTTAATTTCTCCTGCACCTAAATGTAAATCAATTGTATTAAGGTCGTAAAATTGAGTAAATTTACGGGGATCTTCATGGGTTGAGAAAAGTAATTTTCCAATCAGCTGGTTATTACCTGATAATTTTCTTAATTTAGTGATATCTGGTTTCAATACTTGTTGATTAAAAGAATCTCCGTTTGCTAGTATAAGCAAACAGTTATCTTGTCTTTTTTTATTCTTTTTATAGTATGCCACGCCAATGAATGTTCTTGTGTGGTCAACGCTATATATTGGAACAAAAAGGCGTTTGTTTGTAATTTGTTTAAGCCATTTTTTTCTTATTGGTTTAATGAAATCGAGGATATCAGGAATTTCCCAACGACGGGGGTTAATGTAGTGAAATTGATATTTATCAAATAGTGCTAGTTTACCATTATATGGATCGTCTCGATCTAAACTAAATTGTTCATATTTTGAACAATCAAGTCCAGTATTCATTGGTTGTCTTTCAAATATTTCTTGACCACTATTTATAAATGGGACTCCGTTAGGCATGAACATATTCAAAACAGTTAAAAGCTTAGAAAGTTGTTCTTTGCCGTTTCTTGAAGCAAGTCTAGGAGTGTCATGTGTTTCACCAACCGCAAACACTGGTAAAGGTAGGTTAACAGACTTATACATGAACTCGTGAAGGGCTCCTTCAAATACTCTTGGTTCCATTATGAAACCATTACCAATTATCATATTATATCCTGCGTCGTGTGCAAATTGAGCATTAGTAGGTTGAAGTTCTTCGGCGATAAATGAAAAGTCAGAATCAATTTCACGTGCTTTTGAGATAATCATATCTAGTAATTTTGCTGGTAAAGCATGACCCATATCAATACGTGCTCCATCAATTCCAAATCGTCTTTGGTAGCTTGGAACGATGTCAGCAAGTTTCTCCCAAAGTTTAATATTCGGAACAGCTCCATGATACATATTTGACTTAATTGTGTCAAATAGAATGTATGGAGGACGGTCAATTGTATCTAAGAAAGAAATTGTTTCTTTAGGAAAATCCAGATACATTCTAAAAAATGTTGCATCAGTCCATGGTGGTTGTGCGTCATTGATGTGGTCACTAAATGCTGGGGCAATTCTTAAATCAAAATGTTTCTCGATAGAAGCTGCTAAAGGAATGTCATTTCTTATTTCATTCCAGAGTTTTTCATTCTGTGTTTTTGGATCATATTGAAACATGTTAATATGACGATAAGTGTCTTCTTCTTGATATACTTTCTCCATTAATTTAACAGATGGTATAGAAGTATTATCGATATTATTTATTTTTGGAACCATATAATTATTATATTCACTAGCCTTAATCCAATAAAACCAATCTGGGTAATCTTTAATAAGATCATTACAAACTGCGTTTGTTCTTGGAATTATATCAATCATTACTCGCATATCTAAAATATGACATGCTTCAACAAAAGCTTTGAATTCTTCATCTAAAGTCATGTCGTCTTTTGTTAGCGGATCTTTTAAATTTGGATCTAGTTCGTTAAAATTTGATACACCATAAGGACTACCTAAATCACCTTTTTTATCTTTTTGACTAAACTTTGATATTGGTAACATATATACAGTGTCAATACCCATTTTTTTAAGTAAAGGAAGAAGCGATAACATTTTTACAAATGAACCAGTTTCTGACATTTGGTAAAGGTTTTTGTCTTCAAGTATTCCTGAACGATCACTATCCCATGCAGAACTAGTACGAATCATTGTTGAATAAACAACACTTTCTTTAATCCAATCTCCTCCACGATAAGCCTTAGGATGTTTTTTATCAATTGTTTTAGATAAAGAAATTTGGTAATTAAGAGATTTTTGTTTTTTTGGTAAAATATAATCTTTTATGACAGAACTATAAAAATCATATGGATTAACAATCAATTCATGTGATGGAGTTTTAATAAATTTAGATTTATCGTAATCAAAACAATTCCATAAATCTGGAATTGTGTAATTATATGTATCTGTCCCTTGATTCTTATTTAATGTTCTAAGTAGTTTTTCTAACATTAACTGTGCCATAGTATCAACTTCTTTCAAATTATATTATATAATAAAAAAATAATAAATTAAACTAAAATATAAAACATGAAAACGCTACCGCAAGAGGTGTTATGCTTTAAATTGGTAATTAAAAGTAGTATAATACTCGCTGTAGAGGTGATTTTATGAAAAAACCAGTATTATTATTAATAATGGATGGATTTGGAATTAGTGAACAAGTAGAAGGTAATGCAGTCAAGATGGCTGACACTCCTAACTTAGATTTATTAATGAAAGAATATCCAATGAATTATTTAAGTGCGCATGGACTACATGTAGGCCTTCCTGAAGGGCAAATGGGTAATAGTGAAGTAGGTCATTTAAACTTAGGAGCTGGAAGAATAGTTTACCAATCATTAACAAGGATTAATAATGCTATTAAAGATGGTAGTTTCCAAACGAATAAAGCTTATGTAAGTGCAATTAATAATGTTTTAAAAAATGATTCAAAACTTCATATCTTTGCATTATTAAGTGATGGAGGAGTACATTCTCACATTAAACATATTAAAGCTTTAATTGATATGGCTAAAGATATGGGAGTTAAAGAAACTTATGTACACGCCTTTTTAGATGGAAGAGATGTTCCACCTAAATCAGCAGTTAGTTATATTGAAGAATTAGAAAATCATATGAGTGTAATTCACTATGGTAAAATAGCGAGTGTTCACGGAAGATATTACGTAATGGATCGTGATAAAAATTGGGATCGTGTTCAACCTTCATATGATATTATTTGTAACGCAATTGGAAAAAGTGCTAAAAGTGCAACCGAAGGTGTGTTAGCTTCTTATAAAGAAGGAGTAGTAGATGAATTTGTATATCCTTTTAATGTTGTGAAAGAGGGAATTGTTACTAATAAAGACAGTATTATATTTGCTAATTTTAGACCTGATAGAGCAATTGAAATTGGAACTGCGATGTCTAATCCAACAAAGTCTGGATTAGATTACAGTAAAGGACCAGATGATATCACGTTTGTATGTACAATGTCATATAGTGAAAATGTTA
The DNA here is from genome assembly GCA_030600605.1 of Mycoplasmatota bacterium. GTDB lineage: Bacteria > Bacillota_I > Bacilli_A > Izemoplasmatales > Izemoplasmataceae > JAFGXW01. Next base: position 44,754 of record JAUVLT010000006.1, on the reverse strand, counting down.
TTGGTGAAATTGCTTTTAAATTGATTGAACTTAGTAATATGTTTGGTGATGTTGTTAGTAAAGCCGGATTAAATCAATTACGTATCGCCGAAACTGAAAAATATGCTCATGTAACATTTTTCTTTGATGGAGGATTAGATAAAAAGATTAAAAACAGTGATCGAGCTTTAATTGCTTCTCCAAAAGTTGCGACATACGATTTACAACCCGAAATGAGTGCTTATAAAGTAACTGATCGAATATTAGATGAAATTGCTACAAATAAACATGATGTAATCATTCTTAACTTTGCAAATTGTGACATGGTAGGACATACCGGTGTTATCCCAGCAGCAGTTAAAGCAGTTGAAGTGGTTGATGAATGTGTTGGTAAGGTAGTTGATGCTATTTTAGATAAAGATGGTGTAGCTATTATTACAGCTGATCATGGAAATGCTGAAAAGATGCTTGATGAAAAAGGTGAAGTATTCACTGCTCACACAATAAATAAAGTGCCAGTTATTATTACAAAAAAAGATATTATTGTGAGAGACTCAGGAGTATTAGCTGATGTTGCACCAACTCTTCTTGAATTATTAGGGGTAAAGCAACCAGCAGAAATGACAGGTAAAAGTTTAGTTATTAAGAAAGAGGTTTAAGCCTCTTTTTTTGTTTTGAAAGTGTTTTCACAAAGATAATATTGTTTGTAAAATAAAGCTATTTATTCTATAATAACAATGTATGAGAATATTTATAATTTATATATAAAAGGAGATGTTTTATTATGCCATACATTAGTGATGTATACGCAAGAGAAGTATTAGATTCACGTGGAAACCCAACTATTGAAGTTGAAGTTTACACAGATTCAGGATCATTTGGTAGAGCAATGGTACCAAGTGGTGCATCGACTGGAGAACATGAAGCAGTTGAATTACGTGATGGAGTTAAATCAAGATATTTAGGTAAAGGTGTTGAAACAGCGGTAAATAATGTTAATGAATTTATTGCACCTGAAATATTAGGAATGGATGTAACACAACAAGTACTAATTGACAACTTAATGATTGAACTTGATGGAACTAAAAATAAAGCAAAATTTGGAGCTAACGCAATTTTAGGTGTTAGTATGGCTGTAGCTAGAGCTGCTGCTGATTTTGTTGGATTACCTCTTTACTTGTATTTAGGAGGATTTAATGCTAAAGAATTACCTACTCCAATGATGAATATCATCAACGGTGGATCTCATGGAGACAACAATGTTGATTTCCAAGAATTTATGGTTATGCCTGTTGGAGCTCCAACTTTTAAAGAAGCTTTAAGAACGGGTGCTGAAGTATTCCATAGCTTAAAGTCAGTTTTAAAAGGAAAAGGATATAATACATCAGTAGGTGACGAAGGTGGATTTGCTCCGGATTTAAAAAGTAATGAAGAAGCTTTAGAAGTTATTATGGAAGCTATTACAAAAGCAGGATATGTACCAGGTAAAGACGTTATGCTTGCAATGGATGTTGCTAGTAGTGAATTCTATAATAAAGAAAAAGGTGTTTACGTATTAGCCGGTGAAGGTGGAAAAGAATTAAGCAGCCACGAATTAACTGAATTTTATGTTAAACTTGTCGACAAATATCCAATTATCTCAATTGAAGATGGACATGATGAAAATGATTGGGATGGATGGAAAGAAATGACAGCTAAACTTGGTAAGAAAATTCAAATAGTAGGAGACGATCTATTTGTTACTAATACTGAAAGATTAGCAAGAGGAATCGAAGAAGGTAGTGCAAATTCGATTTTAATTAAAGTAAACCAAATTGGAACTTTAACAGAAACTTTCCAAGCAATTGAAATGGCTAAAAAAGCTAATATGACTTGTGTTGTTTCTCATCGTTCTGGTGAAACTGAAGATTCTATTATTGCTGATATCGCTGTAGCTACTAATGCAGGACAAATTAAAACTGGTTCATTATCAAGAACTGATCGTATTGCTAAATACAATCAGTTATTAAGAATTGAAGACGAACTAGGAGAAACTGCAGTTTATAACGGAATCAAATCATTTTATAACTTAAAATAACACATTAAAATAAAGGACTATTAAATTAGTCCTTTTTTTTATATAATGAAGGAGGTGGTGAAATTTATGACTAAGAGTCAAATGCTTAGAGTTAGAAACACAATTGTTATTATATTTTTGTCTTATCTTACACTTCAAATAATTAACTATTTTGCTTCATCAGCTTTTTATTTAGCGCTGTTTATTAATTTTTCTAATAGGTATATGCTCTTTGCACTAGCATATTTTTTAATTTGCCGTAATTTAAAAAATCATCAAAAACAAACTAAAGTATTTATGTATCTTGTTTTATCGATATTTATTCTTACACTAACTCCAATATTCTTTTATATCTTTAATATTAAAGAATTTGATTTAAATGATCCATTAAGTAGTCTTACTTATATTAATATGGCTCTGCATTTATTAAGTTTATATACTATTATCTTTTCAATAAAGATGATTAAGAAATTAAATTCATCACGTGCTAATAAGAAGAAATTCTTTTATCTACCACATATAATATATTTATTATTAATGTTATTATTTGTATTAAATGATTTTGAGATTTCGAGTATTCCTTCTATATATTTAGATCTAGTCGGATTTGCTGGAGCGATAGTTTTAATTCGCAGTGTTACTAGGTTCCAATATGTTGTTATTGAGTAAAAAGAAGTCTTCTAAATGATTTTTTTTTATTGAGATTATATTTTTAATTAAGTCTATAGTATAAAAAAGATAGATAGACTTTTTATCTGAGTTGATATATAATATAATAGTTTTTAAGGAGTGATTACATGGACACAGGTATTCTTTTTGCTCAGTACTTTTTATTAGCTTTTGTAGTAATATATGCTACAAGTAAACTAAGTTACTTTGTTGATGAACTTGATAAGAAAAGTAATATTAGCGGTGCAGTAATTGGCGGGGTTTTACTTGCTACAATTACGTCTATGCCTGAATTTATAACAAGTATTACATCAACAGTTATACTGGCTAAACCAGGACTAGCTTTTGGTAATGTTTTAGGTAGTAATATATTTAATATAGTAATACTGGCAGTTGCTGATTTATTTTTTATTAAACATTTATTTTTTAATAAAGTAAAATCAGGAAGAAGAACTAACGGATTAATCATTATTATGTATGTAATATTTGCTTTACCATTATTGTTGAATCGATTTGGTTGGTTAGATTACGATACTATTGGGATATCAATTGGGGTAACGTTTAATATTATTTCTTTATTAATTATTATTATTTACTTCTTAAGTATTAGAAGTATGAATTCAGAAGAAAGCACAAATGATGATGGAATTAGTGATTTATCTTATAAGAAAATCACAATTATGTTTATTCTTTGGAGTTTAGTTGTTATTGGGTCGAGTTATTTTGTGACAATCGTTACTGATAATTTAGCTACAGAGCTTAACTTAAGTACTAGTTTTGCAGGAGCAATATTCTTAGGTGTTGCAACTAGTTTACCAGAATTAACAGCTGTTATTACTTTAATGAAACTTAAAAATTACGAAGCAGCTCTAGGAAATATTGTTGGATCAAATGTTTTTAATTTAACGATAATTAGTGTTGTTGATATCATTAATTATAAAGAAAATATTTATAATGTTTTAGTAACAGATCAAGCCTTAAGAGAAAATATTTCTTTACTCTTGATTTTAGGTCTGATAAACTCTATAATATTAATGATAGCTTTACTAAGAAAGAAATCTTTGAGTATTTATACATACATTATTCCAAGTGTTTTAATACTAGCTAGCTATTTTGTATACATTGGATTAAGCTTATAGGAGGAAAGAATTATGGATTTTAACGACATTATTTTAATAATAGTAGCATTGTTTTTAATTACACTAGTAGTGCTACAAAGTTCAAAAGATAATATTAATAACGCATTTAGTGGTGAAAAGAGTGAACTTTTCAACAACCAAAAACAACGAGGGTTTGAATTGGTTATGAGTCGCGTTACTGCTGTAACGAGCGTAGTATTTATAATGCTTAGCGTTTGGGCAATGGTATCTTAAGAACACAAAAAGTGTTCTTTTTTTTCTCAAAAAAAACAATAGAAGGAGGTTGTATTTATGAAAAATAAAATACTAGAATTATTAAATCAAGAAACAACAAGAAAATTATCGATAGATGATTTAAAAGAAATATTTAAAATAAGTTCAAGTTCTGAATTTAAAGAGCTTGTAAAAACAATGAACCAATTAACAAAAGAAGCACTAATTGTTGAAAATAAGTCTCATGAGTATGGCCTTATTAAATATAGTGATTTTGTTGTTGGTCATTTAGATTTAAAAGAAAAAGGATTTGGATTTGTAATTCCAGTTGATACTCAAGGTGATGATATTTTTATCTCAAGAGACGCAATGAATGGGGCTATGAATTTAGACAAGGTATTAGTTTTTGTATCGCGAAATAGACGAGGAACTAGACCTGAGGGTGAAATTAGAAGAGTTATTGAACGAAAGTATACTCACATCATAGGTACACTTCAATATCGTGATGGTATGGGGTATATTATTAGTGATGACAAAACTATAAAGCAAAGTATTATTGTTCGAAAAGAAAATTACAATGGGGCTCGAAAATTTGACAAAGTAAGAGCGAAAATAATTAATTATGCTTACAAAGGTAAAATTGAGTGCACCATAACAAGTATAATTGGAAACATAAATGAAAAAGGTGTCGATATAATTAGTAAAATCTTAAAACATAATATTGATCCTGTTTTTAGTGATTTGGTAATTGATACTGCTAAAAAGTACGTTAAAGTGAAAAAAGAAGACCTTGAAGGTCGAAGAGATTTAAGAGACGAAATGATTATTACTATTGATGGAGAAGATTCAAAAGATTTTGATGATGCTGTCATCGTAAAGAAAAAGGATAATGGTAATTATCATTTAGGTGTTCATATTGCTGATGTTAGTAATTATGTTACAAAAGACGGAATACTAGATCAAGAAGCTTATAAAAGGGGAACAAGTATTTATTTACCAGGAATGGTAATACCAATGTTACCAGTTAACTTAAGTAATAATATTTGTTCATTAGTTCCGGGTAAAGACCGTTTAACAATTAGTTGTGATATGGAAATAGATCATAAGGGTAAAGTGGTTAATTATGAGATTTATCCTAGTGTTATTAAATCGTATAAAAGAATGACCTATTCAAAGATTAATAAAATATTCAATGGAGATGTTGATCTTAATAATGAATATGTTGATTTAATTGAAATGTTTTATGATATGCGAAATCTTGCAAAAATTCTTAAAAAGAAAAGAGATACCATCGGTAGTATCAATTTTGAAACAGATGAAGCATATATTATTTTGGATGAAAATGGAAAAGCAGAAGATGTTATTGTAAGAGAAAGAGGAATTAGTGAGAAACTTATCGAAGAATTTATGTTAAAAGCAAACCAAGTTGTAGCTGAACATGTGTATTGGTTAAATCTACCATTTATTTATCGTGTTCATGATAAACCAAAAGAAGAAAAATTGCATCGTTTACTGAAAATGAGTAATGCTCTTGGATATAAAGTAAAAGGTAAAAATGAAATTAGTCATTTTGAGCTTCAAAAATTACTTGAAAATGTGAAAGATACTTCAGCCGAAAAAGGAATTAACTTATTGATGTTAAGAAGTATGCAAAAAGCTATCTATAGTGAACAAAATATTGGACATTATGGACTTGCCTTTGATTATTATACTCACTTTACTTCACCAATAAGAAGATATCCTGATTTAATTGTACATCGATTACTAAGAGAGTATTTCTTTAAAGGTAATCAATCAACAAAGGTGATTGATTACTATCTTGAACATATGCAAGCAATTGCCGCATCAACTAGTGAAAACGAAAGAAAGGCAGTCTTACTTGAAAGAGAAGTAGTTGATATGAAAAAAGCTGAATATATCTCTAAGTTTATCAATAAAGTTTTTGATGGTATAATAAGTAGTGTAACTGGCTTTGGCTTATATGTTACACTACCTAATACAGTTGAAGGATTGGTTCATATCTCGGAATTAAGAGATGATTACTATATATACGATGAAAACTTAATGATTTTAATTGGAGAGCGTAAACGTCGAATATTCCGTATTGGGGATAAAGTAAAAGTTAAAGTGATGAAAACTCATATTAGTGATGGAGATATTGATTTCAAAATAATCTAGATGGAGGTGATTATATGAAGATAGTTGCTACGAATAAAAAAGCCAGTCATGATTATTTCTTACTAACAAAATATGAAGCAGGTATTGTCTTAAAAGGGACAGAAATAAAAAGTGTTAGAGCTAATAAAGTTAATATTAGTGATTCTTATGCTAGGATCAAAGATGGAGAAATATTTCTAGTTAATATGCATATATCTAAATATAGTCACGGAAATGTTTTTAATCATGACGAAACAAGAAGTAGAAAGCTATTATTACATAAGAAAGAAATCATTAGAATTTCAAACAAATTAAATCAAGATAGTTTAACTTTAGTTCCAACTAAAGTTTATATTGAGCGAGGATTATGTAAAGTGCAAATAGCACTTGCTAAAGGTAAAAAGAACTATGATAAGAGACAAAGCTTAAAAGAAAAAGACTCTTTAAGGAGAGTTGAAAAAACATTGAAGGAACGTTACTAAACAATCAGTATTCTTCATTTATTGCTTGATACGTGATATAATATAAACAGAGGTGATAATGATGTTAGCCGGAATTATAATGATTCTACTTGGAACCTTAATTATTGTTTTTGGTTCAGTACTTGGGACAGTTTTAAACACTACAAGAGGTAAACGTCTAGAAGCTTTACTAGGAAAAACAGGTGCAAGAGTATACTATTTTATTATAGGTGCTTTAGTAATAGGGTTTGGAATTACACTTTTGTAATGAAAGGATAAAATCACTTTTAAACATGGGGTTGTTTATGGATTCGACAGGGTAGTTAGAGCTTGATAAGCATGCCTTGGTTGTGCAAGTAAAAACACTAGGTTAATTATAACCGGAAACCAAAATTACGCTTTCGCAGCTTAATAATAAGCGCGATCTCCCCCTTTTGGAGTCTACGACTTAAGGATGGAGAACAGTTAGTAGAATATATTTAAATAGTGCAGTCTTAACTATTTGAAAAGAATTTAATAGGACTCGTTAATAACTTGGCTGTTTGTCACTTGGTTATTAATTAAAATAATTGATGAACTAAGCATGTAGAAAATTTAGTTTCGGCTGTTTTGGACAGGGGTTCAAATCCCCTCAACTCCACCATTTGGATTGCGGATAGTAAATTGGACAGTAAAAACTGGACACATTACTATTTAAACGAAAGACCATCAGTTATTGATGGCCTTTTTTACGTCGTTAATTAGCGGCATTCTCATATTCATTTGGAGTCATATAATTAAGTGAAGCATGTGGACGACTGAAATTGAAGTAATGAATATATTCATAAATTGCAACTTCTAATTCATCGAAATCTTTATATATAAATCTATAAATTTCTTCTTTCTTTAAACTAGCAAATGTGCTTTCGCATACCGCATTATCATATGGACATCCAGTTTTTGAAAAGGACTGAGTAATATTATATTCTTTTAAAGTTTGTCTAAATATTTTTGACTTGTATTGTCCTCCCTGATCACTGTGAAATACTAGATTTATAGGATTTTTTCTTTTAGTATAAGCTCTCTTAAACAACTCAACCATAATTGTAGATTCCATATGATTTTCTAAAGAGTAATCAATAATGAATCTTGAATATAAATCAATAACCACATGTAAATAGTAGTGCTCAGAATTCACTTTAATATATGTAATATCACTTACCCAAATCATATTAAGTGTAGTATTTGAATCTAGTTTACTTATAATATTAGGTTTATAGAAATATTTTCTCTTATGAGCATCATTATAGTCATCACTTTTTTGATTGACTATTAATTTCATTTCTCTCATTAATCGTAAGATTCTTTTCTCACTAATTTCATATCCATCCTTAATCATTATCTTTCTAATTTTCCTTCCACCTAGTCTACCTTTTGAATTATCGAAAATCTTCTTGATAATGGGCTTATAAATTTGATCATCTAGTTCTATTGTTTTAACTTTAGGCTTTCGATATTTATGATGATAGTAAGTAGCTCTATGTAAATCTAAGACTCTACATATAGTATGAATGGGATAATCATTATCCAATGAAGTAGCAAATTCAATTTTTTTATTTTTGGATAGATTTAACTCTTTAATCACATAATTGAAGATGTTGTTTTCTCTTTCTAATCTTTCAAGCTTCATTTTTTCTTTATGAAGTTGATTCTTACTAATGTTCATTTCATTAATGGGTATTTTCTTGAAATCAGTAATCCAATTATAAATTGTAGATCTTGAGATGTTATGTTCTCTAGCTATATTAGAAGCAGGAATTCCTTCGTAATACTTGTTAACAATAAATTGTTTTTCTTTGCTTGTGTAATTCATAATTACCACCTTTCATTTTAGAAGTCATTATACACGAAAGGTAAGATAATAAAATTACTAACTTAATATTTTCCCTTCTTAGATATATGATATAATAAATTAAGGATGTAAAGACTATGAGCAAATAAAATTAATAATAAATTTTAATAGACAATTGAGCAAGGACTGAAATTAATTTGAGCCATTCTGAATAGGTTGTGGGATTATCAATATGTCAAATGGCTGAGTTTAAGAATGTTAGGGTTATAGAATCACCCTAAGATATAAACAAATAATATCAAGGTGATGAATTTGATGGAAATAGTCTACTCGATAAATCAATTTTAAAAATATAAAAAAACGCTAAGAAGCGTTTAATTATTTTTTTACTTGAAAGTATATTGTCTAATTTGATAACTCTTTAAACGTGAGCTCTAGTAATTCTTTAGTTGAAATATGCTCAGATTTATTGGCTATGTATTCATTACTTAATATACTATCTATATTCATTGTATACCATACAATAAGTTTTTTAATTATCAAAAGAACCATATCTTTTTCATTTTCGTTCACATATTTTCTTAAACAGTTTGTATAACCAACAATATATGGATTTTTAGTATAATTTGTTATAGTCCCAATTATACCGTTTACTTCAATCTCAAATTGCTGAATACTCAAAATAATCACCACCTTATAAGTTTACTAATTCAGGTATATCTTCATCTTCATAATCAATATACTGTACTGTATTCAAGTTGTTGTAAGCAGAAGTTGAATAAGTACTCATTATTGAAAATATAAACAGAAGACAGAAAACTAACACATATTTTTTCATTTCATCCCCTCCTTCAACTTCATAATAATTTTTCGGAAGGGATTAAACCACAGCACATATGTCATATATTTAGGAGGGATCATGGATATTGTAAGATTATTAAACTTTATGGATAGTTTAAGGTATGATCGAAATATTAATCAAGAAGAATATTTACATGATGTTATTTCACAAAGACAGTATTATAGGTATTTATATGGAGAATCAGAACCACCATTTGATATTGTATTAAAATTATCGAAGAAGTTGAATATTTCGATTGATAGATTGATAGAAAAATTTATTGTAGATACAGAAAAAGAGAATAAACAAGTACAACAATACTTTAATTGTGTAATCAATAAGAAATTAGATGAGGCTCAAGTATTGTTTAGTCTTTTATCAAAAATGATTATTAAGGATAAAGAGAATAAAAAATTCATGTCATTAGGAAAAACATTGTATGATTTTTACACAAATGTAATCTCAAAAAGAGAATTGATATTTGTATTGAAAAACACTATAGTATTTGATAAAATAATTAAACTTGATTTTTTACATGATATTGAATTGTATATGTTAGGGTTAATAATGGAATATAGTGATAATGATCGTGAACTTATTCTAAATAGAATATTATTTCTGAATAAGGAAAAGAAAATATTCACATCTGGAAATAGACTTTATAACTCTCAAATATATTTTTGGATAATTAAGAATCTAGGCAGACTTAAAAGGCTTGAAGAAGTAATTGAAAGTTCAGGCGAAGCAATAGCTTATTGTAGAAGAAAATTCACTTTATACTTATTAGAGTATTTTTATTATTATAAAGCTTTAGCACACTATAAGTTAGGGAATACTATTGATTTTGAGAGTGAATTGTTTAATACAATCAAAATTGTAAATATGCTTGTAGCAGAGAAAAGGACAAAGTTTGAAGAAACAATATTAAGAGATACTATGAAAAATGCAAGAGATTTCTATTTAGAAAAATTAAAACAACAAACAGGTTAATTGTTTGTTGTTTTTAAATATATGACATATGTGCTGTGGTAAAACCACTATAGAAATTATATTCTATTTTTGGGAAGGGGGTGAAAAAATGAAAAAAATGCTAAGTTTAGGATTAATTATGGTCGTAGGGTTAATGATGTTGTCAGTGCAAAGTGTTGCTGCAGCAGTAGAATCACCATATATTGACATGATGGATACAGAAAAAATCTCTGATGGAGAAACTTGGTTGGTTGAGGGATACTATAGCTATAATGGGAACACAGACGAAACAGAAATTGACATGTTTTTAGCTCATAATTTTGTTAAAGTAAAGATTAATTACAAAAGTAACAGTGTCAATGTAAATTATATTTTAGAAGTGTATCATTCAGGTAATTGGCAAGAGGTAAAACGCGTTTCATCATCAGCAGGAACCGGTGGTATAGTGGATATTGTAACACCAATATATGCTGGTTATACATACAGACTTAAAGTTCAAAATCCATCTAATTGGTTTGGAAGTAGTACTTATCTAGACGTAAAATGGTGGGCAATTTCTTAGATTAAAATGCTACTCCGCTAATTAATAATTAGTGGAGTAGTTAATCAATTATTGATAATAATGAGTATGGTATCTCGATATTTTTATGGTATAATTTACATAGTTGCATAGAGGGGGAACATATATGATACAAATAAAAAAACTATCAAAAACCTACAGCTCTAAGAGTGGAGATGTTGTTGTTTTAAAAGATATAGATTTAAACTTACCAAAAAAGGGATTTATTTCTCTAATTGGAAAATCAGGAAGTGGAAAAACAACTTTTCTAAATTTACTTGGTGGATTAGATACGTTTGATAATGGAGAAATTTTACTTCAGGGTATTAAGTATAGTGATTTAAATGATTCTGACTGGGATATCTTAAGAAGTCAGTATATTTCATTTATTTTTCAAGAAGATAATCTTATAGAAGATTTTAATATTTATGAGAACTTAAATTTCGTAATGAAAAATGATAATTATGAGCTAGTATTGAATAAACTGAGAAAGTTTGGACTAGAAGATAAAATTGACAAATACCCACATGAATTATCTGGTGGTGAGAAACAGCGTATTGCAATTATTCGGGCATTATTAAAGGATTCGAAAGTATTGCTAGTTGATGAACCTACTGGAAGTTTAGATGAAGAGAGTGCAATAACGGTGCTCAAAACGCTAAAAGAGGTCTCAAGAGAAAAACTTGTATTTATGATTACTCATGACAAAGAAAATGCAAAGACATACAGTGATGAAATATTTACATTAAAGAATATGAATATTTTTAATAATACTAAACATCTAAATAATACACAAGTAATTGGGAAGAAGATAATTGGAGGAACATCATTAAAACTTAAGAATCATCAACTATTCCGTCTGGTCATTGGTCTTTTTAAAAGAAAAGTTTTCAAAATTATCCAGTATTCATTTTTATTAATGATTACTCTATTTATGGTAGGACTTGGGTTTTCGACATTATTTACAAATGAGTTTTCAATTGCAAGTGATACTTTCATTTCTACTGGGATGGAATATGTTTTTATTAAATCACCAGGTAATGAATATTACGACGGTGAAGATTTTTCAGAATGGCAGGAAAATATAAGTAGCAGTGTACGAGTAACTCATAACGACTTCTCTTTACATTTATACGACAATTCAGGAAAACCCTTTATGGACGTTAATTATAAGCCAACAATAAATGCTTTTATGAATATAAATCAAGATGTTGAATTATTAGCGGGGAATTTGCCGGTATTTAATAATGAAATTATTGTATCAGATTATTATGCTGAGAGTCTATTACAGAATGAAATTATAGACGGAACAAATATTGAAAGTGTTTTAAATAAAAACATACCTAGTACTGAGCTAATTATTATTGGTATATTTAAGACGGATTATTTAAAACACTCTAGTATGTTAGAAGGTAATAATTATTATATGTATTCTGAGGATTTTTCTGAAAACGACAAGAATGAATTAAACTATAAGATAGATGAATTTTATTCTGTAGCATATATCTCAGAATCTTTTGATTTTTCATTAAGTAATATTGGGTTAAATGGTGTTGTTGATAGTTCAAATGACAATAGATCTATTAGTGGGAAACTATATCCAAGAAATTCAATAGGAATTGACATGTTAACTACTTTTAGTGAAACAACTCAAAATACTAATGACTTATATATATCAAAATATATGCTATTTGAACTCCTTTTAGATGATTCTAATTATGACTTAAATAGTTATGAGGAATTCATCTCGTATTGGGCTTTGAATGAAGAAGAAATAACATCACATATTATAGGTGAAAGCATTACTATAGCATTTGAAACCAAGTCACAGATGTATCTTAACAATGGGGATTCTTTTAATATAAATACAAGAGAATTTTTGATAAAGGGAATTGTTAATACAGATCATCCTGTGTCTAATATGTATATTGATAGTTCAATATATAATGAGGGATTTAAGAACAACTTTTCACTTATAATACCAATTACAGATAATTCATTATTAAATGAAAATGCATTAAGAGTAATTAGAGAAAATGGTTATTTCTATGAATCGCATTTATCAAATAGTATTATAAAATATATGGACGAGGATGGTTATATATTGTCAGTAATTGCATTTTCAGTAAGTGGACTATTTATTGTATTTTCAGTGTTACTGTTTAACAATCTACTTTCAAGAGATATAATGAATAAAAAGAAAGAAATTGGATTATTTAGATCTTTAGGAATCAAACAGCAACAAATATTCAAATTATTTATACTTGAAATTATGTTGATAACAACAATAGCTTTCATTGGAGCAGTATTACTACAGCCAATTGGAATTCATTTTTTAAATTTATTAGTATCAAGTGGTGATGATAAACTTTCGATTATTAAGTTTGATTTAAGGATGGTAATCCTTCTAGGAATTAGTTCAGTTGGTTTTACTTTGATTTCTATATTGAATCCATACAAAAAAATGAAATCACTTACTTTAATAGATACTATCAAAGGGAATAACATTTAGGAGTTTGTGAGTTATGTGTGAATTCAAAACTCTAGTGTACTTTGTATTAGTTTAACACCCCTCAACTCCATCCCTTGTTGGGCAGGGGTTAAGCAAGGAGTTTTGAAAATATATTTACCTATTTTAGTGCTTAACTCATTATAGGGTTAGGAAGCAATGCCTTATCGTCAACACGAAAGTGCGTGCAACAAGGGTAAGACAAGACAATAGTATCCACGTCCGAGAGATTTAATGGCTAATAATAGCTGTGTATAGATTTCTCGGTTTTTGTTTGGAATAAAATCACACTAAAAACAAGTGCGATTTATTTGCTTTTTTGCTTGATTATAGTTGCAATAGGGTTTGAATCAATTTTTGGCACTCTGAACCCCTGTCCAATCAACCAATTTTTTTAATTTGTTGCAATAAATTTAGATAAGTGCTAAAATTAAGTAAGAAAGTAGGAAAGTAAGAAAAGGAGTTGATTTCATGATTATTGAGTTAAGAAAAAAATCACAAGTTACAATACCTAAAGAAATTGTCACTGAGTTAAATCTTAATGAGGGGGATCATCTTGATATTTCAGTAAAAGATGGTCTGATTGTCATCGAACCTGTTGCAGTATATTCAAAATCCTATATTAAGAAATTAGAGGATACTGTTATGAGAATAAATGAAGAATCAACTGAGTATAATGTTGGTCCATTTAAATCTGTAGAAGAAGCCATCAATTATCTTGAAGAACCGGATGAAGATAATTATGTAAAAGAAAACGAGAAAAAGTAATGAAATATGAATTACTATTTTCAAGTAGATTCAAAAAGTCTTTTTCTAAGTTACAAGAGCAAGAAAAGAAAATATTCTATAAGAAATTAACAATATTTGTAGAAAATCATAAACATCCAAGTCTTCGATCAAAAAAGATTAAAGGTAGTAAAATATTGTTTGAGTCAAGTATAAATATGTCAATAAGAGTGATTTGGACTTATCAAAATGATAATTTAATTTTAATGTTAGATATAGGTCATCACGATATATTAAAGAGAATGTGAAAAACTAAGCTAGAAAGTAAAAAATATAAAAATGGGGTAAGATTTATGAAATTAATTCAAGTAGCAAGAAAACATAAAGAAATGATACAAGATTATAAAAATGAATATTTGAAATACCATAATAAAGTTAATGGTGGATGTGGAATACATCATTATCTAAATATTGATGATTGGTTTGATGAACTTGATAAAATAGTATTAGGAAAATCAACTAAGAGAATACAGTCATACACATATGTTTGTATAGAAAACGACAAAATGGTTGGGATGATAGATATCAGGCTTAATTTACCCAAAGAATGGTATACTGCAGGTCATATTGGCTACTCAATAAGACCAAGTGAAAGAAAAAAAGGCTATGCAACATTAGTATTAAAAGAAGCTATACAAATCACAAAAAATCTTAAAATCTATCCTGTGATCATTACCTGTCTCGAAAACAATATTGCCAGTAAGAAAGTCATATTGAATAATGCTGGTATTTTGATTGATGAAATTATCGAAGAAGGAGAGAAGAACCTGATCTATAAAGTAATCAAATAAAAGTGGACGAGGGTATCGTTCAGGGACTCTCAACTCCACCAATAGTATCCGCGTCCGAGAGATTTAATGGCTAGTTATAGCTGTGTATAGATTTCTCGGTTTTTGTTTACTGATTTTTGGTTGTGAAATGGACACTGATATTGGTGTTGTTGAGTTGGTTTTATGTTGCAATAAGGTGAGTTTGAGTTTTTGGCTCTTTGAACCCCTGTCTAGTAGTGTTGAATATTGAATCCAAAAGTTTTATTTCAATAAGATGTGGTATAATAACCAATAACAGAATACTATACTTGTACAAAGGAGATTAATATGATACTTATTAAATGTAAATTATATAGTAAAATACTTCAGAATAAGAAATTAATCGATTTGGTAAGTACCCCCTTTACAGTAAAACAATTTTACTCTGAGGAATATGAGAGGGAATACGACGTGTTTGTGATACAATCAAATAAAATAAAAATAGTATTAAAGAAAGCAATTGACCAAAATGAAATCAACTCATATAAGTTGTTAGAATATTATGAAAATAGAATTGTGCCAAAAATATATTTTATAGAAAAGGAAGAGGATAACATTTGGATTGCAATGGAATATATTGATGAGAAGACCTCACCGCTTGATAAAAGTAGCGTGGAATTATTAGTGAAAAAGCTTGCCAATATTCATTCTTTTTTTGGAAATAACGATAAAGGACTTTCAAATATTAAACAATGGGAAAAAAGAGAAGATGGAGAAATTGATAAGTTACTGGATAATGATCTCACACAACATTACATCAATACAATTAAGAAATCACAAAAAATACTAGGTAACTCAAGAACAACTTTTACTCATGGTGATTTGATTCCATTAAATTTTGTTGTATCTTATGATGGCGATGTGAAAGTAATTGATTGGGAGACAGGCAGAAATGGTCCATATATTCTTGATTTAGGCAGATTGCTTGGCGATTTTAACAAAACAATACCTTGGATAAATGAAGCGTGGGAAAATGATATTATTAAAATATATTATGATTCGATAAATCAAGAAATTTTCAAGTTAACATATGAGAGATTTCTTTTAGAGTATGAATGTGCAAAATTAAACAACTATTTAGGGATTGTAAGTGCCCATAAAACTAGAAATTGGGACAAAACAAAGTGGTATAAATTGAACCTTAATCAGTTAATCAAATCGATTGAAAAACTTGAAACTCTATTGAAAACAAATTAGGAACACTCCTCTAGTTTTATCACATCAATTTAGATTGAAAACTTGTGGACGAGGGTATCGTTCAGGGACCCTCAACTCCACCATTTTCCGACTATGTATAGAAAATTGTACACAAAAATCTGGAATATTCCAGATTTTTTTATTTGGACTCTATTGTTTGAAATCGGAATAATCTAAATAGAATAACTCTTCTTTTTCAATATACGTTTCCTTCTTTTGTGAATGATAATAGTATATTGATTTTCTTATATCTAATGCTCTACAAAGCGATTGAATTGAGAATTTTGATTTTAAGTTATCAATTATTTTCACTTTATTAATATTGGAATAATTTGAAATAGGTGAAACTATTTGTAATATTTCAAGTTCAATCCTTAGATTTTCTATTATTTTTTCTAAATCAGAAACTCTTTTAATTCTATATTCAATATTGGGGTAATGAACAATGTTCTTATATTGATGAATCCAATTGTATACTGTACTTTTACTAATATTATTTGTTTTAAGTATTTCTTTTACAGATACTCCATTGACAAATTGATCTACAACTTCTAATTTTGAATTAATTGATATTTCATTATACATATTATTCCTTTCATATCTATATTATTGTTTGACAATTATGCATAACATATGATAAACTATATGCATATAAGTCAAGAGGTGATGATATGAACAATTATAACATGTTGATCAAATTAGCTAAAAAAAACAATGGATATATTACATCAAAAGAAGTAACAAAGCTTGGTATTCATAGAGAATATTTAAAAGGATTAGTTAAAAAAGGTTTAATTGAAAGAGTAGAACGAGGAGTATATATGCTTGTTAACTTTTTTGATGATGAGATGTTCAGTATGCAACACAGATTTAAGAAAGGTATTTACTCACATGGGACAGCACTATTTCTTTTTGGTCTTACAGATAGAACACCCTTGAAATATACAATGACATTTCCTTTGAATTATAATATTACAAATGCAAAAAACAACAATATAGAAGTATACAGGGTAGTTGATAAGTATTATACTCTTGGGTTAACAAAGATAAATACGATGAATGATAATGTAGTTAATGTATATAGTATCGAAAGAACATTGTGTGATATTTTAAGGAGTCATAGTCATGTAAGCAGTGAAGAAGCAACAAATGCTTTTAAAACATATTCGAAAATGAAAAATAAAGATTTATATACTTTGTTCGAAATTGCTAAGAAACTTAAAGTGGATGAAAAAGCTAGAACTTATATGGAGGTACTTTTATGATGACAGTTGGGAAGTTAAAAAACTTAATTAAAAATTACTCAGAAGATAAAAATATACCACATCAAATATTATATCAGCATTTTATGTTTGAAAGATTTCTAGAACGGTTGAGTATATCAAAATATAAGAGTAAATTCATACTTAAAGGGGGTTTCTTAATTTCTTCAATGATTGGAATCGAGTCAAGAACAACTATGGATATTGATATGACTATAAATGGTATTAAAATGGTTGAAGAAGAAGTAACAAAAATAGTAAATGAAATAATTGAAGTTGATGTAGCAGATGGAGTGAAACTAGTAATTGTAAAAAGTGAAGATATACGAGAAGATGATAAATACGCTGGGCTCAGACTAACAGTACTTGGTAAATTTAAAACACTAAAAGTTCACTTCAAACTTGATTTTTCAACTGGAGATATAGTAACTCCTAATCCGATTCTAAAAACAATACTATCACTTTTTGAAAGTAGTGATATTGAATTATGGAGTTATAATACTGAAACTATCCTTGCAGAGAAACTTGAAACAATTTTATCAAGGGGAGAATTAAACACAAGATCTAAAGATTTCTATGATGTATATATCATTTTAAAGATATATATAGATAGTATAGATAATGACCTTTTAATTAAAGCACTAGCTAAGACAATGAATCATAGAAAAACAATTAAGAATATGGATAGAATTTATGATATATTAACTGGGATAGAAAAAAGTGAGAAAATGCGTACTGAATGGGGAAATTATACATCTCAAAATATATACACGGGAGATGTGAAGTTTGAGGAAACAATTGATGCAATAAAGAGTTTGCTTAATACATTGAAGGAAGAATAAAAAATACAAATCAAAATGCATAAGAAACAAAAAGTTTAATACCCCCCAACTCCACCCCTTGTTGGACAGGGGGTTAAATAGGTGTTTACAACACAGTTTTACCTAAACTAGCCGTTTCTTTAATTTGTGTTAGGAAGCAATACCCGAAAGACAGCGCGAAAGTGCGTGCAACACGGGTAAGACAAGACAATAGTACCCGCGTCCGGGAATTTCAGATGGCTTTAAATAGCCGTTAATGGAATCTCCGGTTTTTTATTTACCCAAAAATACAGGAAAAACATGCTTCAAAATCGGTGTTTTTTCGTTCGGACCCTATTGCAACAGGGGTTGGAGTGAGTTTTTAGCGAATCGAACCCGCGTCCAATATCATTGTTAATAACCTCTGTTAATATCTATATAAAGATGTTTAAAGATAATTATACTAAGATTAGAAAACTTACTTGTAAAAAAACCGAGGGAGTATAGGGAGTTAAGATAATTATAAAATGTAATGAGAAAATAGAAATAAAAAAAGGTGTGATTCCTTTAAAGAAATCAACACCCTAATAGATAGAAATCATCGTTATGAAACTCCTGATAAATAGATCGTATTTGTTTAACTACTTGTCTTTATTTATTCTTCAATGGACTTGTCTCCAACATAGAGCAAGTAAATTACGTATCCTGTAATAAAGAATGTAACAACACCATTAAATAATTCTATCAAGTATGTTATTCCTCTTGTTTCCCAAATCAAATTATACAAAATGAACGTTGGGTAAAACGAATCAAATCCAACAGCATTTCTAATTCCTTCGAATAATAATCCTATCAATAGTGTTCCAATTACAAAACCTAAAACGCTTATAATTAAAGTGTATCGATATTTTTTGCTGAATCTCACAATAATTACACTCACATTTGTAACTATTAATGCAAATAAAAGTAGTCCTAAGTTCATTTTTAAGGCATCTCCTACCTCGTTACCTCCTTTTAGGTAAAGACCACTATTTGGGATAATAATGATAATAAGCAGCATTGATAAAGAAATAATAGAAATATAGATTATAACTCTCTTATATGCATATAATAATTCTCTAAAAATCTTTTGATTATTTTCTTTGCTAAAATTATCCTGGATTAGATTTTTCTCATTAACATTTTTCTGAAATCTATATGATGAAAGAATCACAATAGGTATTGGTAATAGTAAAACAAAAAACATTACTGAATAAAGATAGTCCGACATACCTGAATCTAATAACATGTAACGCCATAGAAACATTATGCTCTTTTTTTCACTTCCGTGATTGTTAATAAAATGTAACATATCTGTAATGAATTTGATTGTTGGATATGACAATGTTGCAAGAGCATAAAATGCTACAAGAAACCAATCCATATTCTTTTTAATAAATGACATAAATATCCCCCCTACACTTCAAAATAAAATAGTTCTTCAAATTTCTTATCTAATGCGATGCAGACTAATAATGCTAGTTTTGCTGATGGATTAAATTGTGCTTTTTCAATTGAGTTTATAGTTTGGCGTGATACTCCCACCAATTTTGATAAATCTAATTGTGTGATGCTTTTTTCAGCACGAGCAACTTTTAATCTATTATGTAAGAGTAATTGATCGTTTTTCTTCATATTAAATCACTCCAAAACTTGCTATATAGACTATTAAATTTGCAATAAATAACAACGATAAGACTACAATTAATAATACGTATATTTTCTTTTCAGGCATTCTCATATATTGGAATACACTGAAGGCAACTAATTGTGATGAAACAATTAACATATAGTCATAAATCAATTCACCTTGTATTAAATTCCAAACAATTAGAAATAATACAGTTACCAGCATCATCCCAAGACCAACCAAGGTCCCCTTCGTCATTATTACTCTATATCGTTCATCATTCTGATCTTTTTGTGCTTTTTGTAGAATCTTTTCCTTATCCATAACACACCTCATTTCAATAAAAGAATATCATTTCATTCAATAAATGTCAAGTATTAGCGACATTTAGTCAAGTATTAGCGATATATTGTACAATTATCCTATTATAAACTATTTTTGAAATTAAACCTAGGTAACGTGGTCATAATGCGATTTCCAAATTATGATGTGAATAGAATAGTTAATCATAAGTATTTCTGTTTATTATTGTGAAAGGGGTTGGTCCAAACTCAACTCCACCAATAGTACCCGCGTCCTGGAAAATCATATGGCTTTGGTTAGTCGTAATAAGATTTCTGGGTTTTTGTTTGAAAAGGAGTGTCAAAGAGCTACCTCAATGGGATACAATATATTTGACAACAAAAATGAATACTACAATTTATGACAAAAATAGAAATGAATTTACGTTTGCCTAGTATTTACTCTGAAGAGATGGTGAATCACTTATTTGGATATCTATATACTAAAAATGAATTCTTTAGGAGTGAACTTAATATATCGAGACCAACAGCGACAAAATATTTAAAAAGCTTAGAAGCTGAAGGATTTATTATTTCTGAAAGAGTAGGGAAAGAAGTAGTATATAAAAACATTCAACTACTAAATATATTTAATTGAATTATCATTATTAATTACATTTTTTTATATGGATGCGGTTATCTTCTAGGGATTTTAAACTTCTCCAATTTGATTATCTTATATTGCTTCACAGCATATTTTATATAAACGGCAGTATTAAGTGATGTGTAACAAATACATAAAGATTACATATAAAACACAAAATAACAAGTTAGCTTTGACTTAGTAATATATTTTATATATAATTATTTTATAGTTTTACACTAAGGAGATTAATATGAGAATAGGAATAATCGGACCAATTGGTTCTGGGAAATCAACTTTATCTAAATTATTATCAGAGCATTACAAGGTTCCAATGGTAGCTGAACCAGTTGAAAAAAACGAGTATTTACCTTTGTTTTACGAAAATAAAAAAACCTTTGCTTTATTAAGTCAAAACGCTTTTTATTCATCATTATTTTTATTAATGTGGAATTCTAAATCTTTTAAATCTTGTATTTTTGATTCAACATTATTTTCTAATCTTGTGTTTACAGAATTATTGCGTTTAGAAGGTATTATGTCAGCATATGAAGTTGCATTAACATATGCTATTGCTGATGAGCATTTAAAACGTTTACCAGATGTAGACATTCATCTTGTTTTAGTTCGAACTGAAGATCAATTATTTGATAACGTTAGAAAACGTGGTAGAGACATTGAAAAAGATCAACATGACTATTTGAAATTTCATTATAAGAATTACTTTGATGTATTAGATCGCATCTTTAAGAATTATCAAGTTCCTCAAGAAAAGATTCTCTATTTAAATATAGGTAATATGTTTGAGGCTAAAGAATTTAAGAGAATTTGTGATACTATTGAAGCACGTTACGAAAAATTACAAAAGTAGATATATTTCGTATTGAGTATATAGTGTTAGAAAAGTCTATTCCAACCGGAATAGACTTTTTATATAGAAATCTTAATAATGTGAAGAAAAAAGACTATATATTATTTTAAACTTACTAATACGAATAAAGGAAAAAAATTATGATTATTATCTGTGTTAGTAGAAATATTATCGATTGATAAAGCCAAATAATCTTATGTTTACATTTTTAGTTTTTTCACATATAATTAAAAACAAGAGAAAATTAATATTGTGTTTATTGAATATTTAAGGAGACTGTAATTATGAGCGAAAAGAGAAAAAAGAATTTTCTATTCAATTTTATAGCACCTATTTATGGGCTTTTTTATAATTCTCAAAAGAAAAATTACCTTGTAATAATTGATGAAATGCGTAATGATATAGATTATTCGAAATATCAAACTATCATTGATGTTGGTTGTGGAACAGGAGCTTTATGCTCAGCTTTAAATCAAGAAGGATTACAGGTTACAGGGATAGAACCAGCAGAAAAGATGTTGAAAATTGGAATTAAAAAACCTGGGAATAAAGCAATAAATTTTGTGAGATGTAATACTTGTTCAAAACTACCATTTCCTAATAAGAGTTTTGATTTGTCAATTGCGTCTTATGTTGCGCATGGATTAAAAAAAGAAGAAAGAATACAAATGTATCAGGAAATGAGTAGACTTACTAAACATTTTGTTGTCATTCATGATTATAATGAAGAACGAGCATTTTTTACTAATCTCATTGAGTGGTTTGAAGGTGGAGATTATTTTAATTTTATCAAAAATGTGAAGACTGAATTAACTGAAAATTTTAAATCTGTTAGAGTCATAAATGTAAAAAAACAAGCTGCTTGGTATATTTGTGAACCACTATAAAAAGATGAAAAAATAACTACATATTCAATGATAGGAACACTTGAATATGTAGTTATTTTTGATAGATATACTTGCAATATATTTTGTCTAAATATTATTTTTTATTTTTTTAACAAAAAACATTGTTTAATAAATTGATATGATATAATAAGGAGAAGTCATAAAAAATAAAAGCAATTTATGGAAGGAAGTATACGATGAAAAAATATGACATTGAACACTTACGTACCATTGCAGTTGTAGGTAATCCTGGCTCAGGGAAGACCTCTTTTATGGAATCAGTACTTTATGTAACTGGTACGAAAACAAAGAAGGGTAGAGTAGAGGATAAAAGTACAACTTCTGATTATCTATCAGAAGAGAAAAACCATCTTACTTCAATTTCTACTAGTTTAATTCCTGTAGAACACGATGGTTATAAATTCAACTTTTTGGATACACCAGGGAATAGAGAACTAGTAAGTGAAGTGTATCAAGCACTTTCTGTTGTTAAAGGTGCAGTAGTAATGATTGATGGAAGTAAAGGAATTGATATTGGTTCTGAATTAGTTTTAGATGACGTTAGTGAAAGAAATATTCCAACGATTATCTTTGTTAATAAAATGGACAAAGATAATATTAAGTTTGATGGACTTCTTGAAAGACTTCAAAAGTTACTTGGAAATAAAGCTGTTCCATTTTTATGGCCGGTTATCGAAAATAATGACTTTAAAGGGTATATCAATTTAATTGACATGAGAGCCATTGTATTAGAAAATGGAAAACTGGTTGAAAAACCAATTCCTGAAAATTTAGTTGATAAAGTTAGAGAATTAAGAGAACAAATCGTAGAAGCAGTAGCAATGGCTTCGGAAGAATTACTTGATAAATATTTTTCAGGGGAAGAACTTACATATGATGAAATTTGTGATGGGCTACGTCAAGGTGTTCTTTCGGGTGATCTTAAACCAGTTGTTATTGGTTCTGTATTAAAGGATATTGGAGTTAGAGATCTACTTGAAATGATTGGAAAGTTTATGCCAGCACCTAATGATCTTAAGCCAAAAGTGGGCAAAGATCCAAAAACTGATGAAGCAGTAAGTCGTAAAACAACAATTGATGAACCATTCTCAGCATATGTGTTTAAAACAATTATCGATCCATTTATTGGTTCAATCAATTTTATTAAAGTATTTTCTGGATCATTAGTAAGTGGCCAAAAAGTAGTTGTAACAAATACAAATAAAACTGTAAAAATAGGGACAATCTCGACTATGAGAGGAAAAGAACAAATCAGTGTTGAATCACTTGATGCTGGTGATGTAGGTGTTGTTATCAAAATTGATGAAATGTATACTGGTTGTACTATAGCTGATTTAAAGAATCCAATAGTTCTTGATGGGCCAGAAATCCCTTCAGCTACGATCTATGTTGCTATTCATCCAAAAAAGAAAAAAGATGAAGACAAAATTTCAACTGCTCTTCATAGATTAGTAATAGAAGATCCATCTTTTGAATACAAACGTAATAGAGAAACAGCTCAACTTTTAATTGGTGGGCAAGGAATGACACACATTAACTATATGTTAGAAAAACTTAAAAATTCATTTGGTGTTGAAGTGGATTTGAAAAATCAACAAATTGTTTACCGTGAAAGTATTAAGAAGAAGGTAGAAGCAGAAGGACGCCATAAAAAACAATCTGGTGGTTCTGGTCAATTTGGTGTTGTAAAAATGCGTTTTGAACCAATTAATCCAAATGAAAGTGAATTTGAGTTTACTGAGGAAATTCATGGCGGAAGTGTTCCAAGGGGATATTTTCCTGCTGTTGAAAAAGGTTTGATTGATACATTCCAAAAGGGTCCACTTGCTGGATTCCCAGTTATTGGCGTTAAAGCAACGTTATATGATGGATCTTATCATGCGGTAGATTCAAATGAAATTTCATTTAAATTAGCTGCTGCGTTAGCATTTAAAAACGCCTGTAAAACATGTGTTCCTACAATTTTAGAACCAATAATGAAACTTGAAATTATTATTAAAGATAGCTACGTTGGAGACGTTATGGGGGACATTAACAAAAGACGTGGTCAAGTTTTAGGAATGAATCCGATGTTTGGTGGAAAGCAAAAAATTATTGCTGAAGCTCCCGAAGCAGAAATTATTAGTTATACTATTGATCTTATGGCAATGACACAAGGTACAGGAGTATTCCAACGTGAATTTGTGCGTTATGAGGAAGTTCCTGAGTATTTGAAAGAAAAAATAATTAGTTCACTTAACGAAGACGAGTAATAACATTTTAGACAGACAAAAAATTTGTCTGTCTTTTTTTTTGATATATAGATACTTGATTAATACTTTTAGTAAACGAGTAATATATAGTGCATTATTTTCTAAATGTGGTATAGTGTTATTTGGACTAAAAGAATATATTTTTATAAGAAAAACTGGAAAAAGAAGTTTGGAGGTATACAATGAAAAGACAAAGAGTAATAAATGTGGCTGTAATAGCTCATGTTGATGCTGGCAAATCAACCTTAGTTGATGCTTTACTTAATCAAAGTGGAGTATTTCATAAAAATGAAGTTGTCGTAGAGCAAATAATGGATAGTAACGATCTTGAACGTGAAAGAGGAATTACGATTTATTCTAAAAATTGTGCTATTGAACATAATGGAACTAAAATAAATATAGTAGATACTCCAGGACATGCTGATTTTTCAAGTGAAGTTGAACGTATTATGAAAACAGTTGATACTGTTATATTATTAGTTGATTCAAGTGAAGGGCCAATGCCTCAAACGAGAGTAGTATTACAAAAATCATTAGAGCAAGGATTAAAACCAATCTTATTTATAAATAAAATTGATAAAAAAGATGAAAGAGCTGAAGAAGTAGTAAATTTAAGCTTTGATTTATTTGTTGAATTAGGGGCAACTGATGAACAATTGGATTTTCCAATAGTTTATGGAATTGCTAGAGAAGGAATTGCTATGCTTGATATGGGAGATGAATCAAAAAATTTGGATCCTCTATTTGATCTTTTACTTAATCACGTTGGATTATATCCATATAGTGAGACAGAACCATTACAAATGCAGGTTTCAACATTAGGATATGATAATTATTTAGGAAGATTAGGTACTGGTAGAGTTACAAAAGGAACAATTAAGAGAAATAGTATTATAGCAATTAGTAAAAGAGATGGTGAAGTAGTAAAAAGAAAAATATCTAAATTATTCGTAAATGAAGGATTATCAAAAATTGAAAAACAAGAAGTATATGCAGGGGATATCGTAAGCATTGTTGGAATCCCGGATATCGTTATAGGTGAAACAGTTTGTGATGTTGAACATATTGATCCTATGGAAATGATTGACATTGAGAAACCAACCCTTTCAATGAATTTCTTAGTGAACAGTTCACCATTTGTAGGACAGAGTGGGAAACTTGTTACAACACGTCAAATTAGACAAAGATTGTTAAAGGAACTTGAAACTAATGTTGGACTTGAAGTATCTGAATTAGAAGATCTTGATGGGTATAAAGTTAATGGTAGAGGAGAATTGCATTTATCTATCTTAATTGAGAGTATGAGAAGAGAAGGATTTGAACTAAGTGTTTCAAAACCAGAAGTTTTGTATCGCGAAATTAACGGAGTAAAACATGAACCTTTTGAAAAAGTTAATGTATCAGTTCCTGATTTATTTGCTGGTAGTATAATTTCGCAAATGAATTTAAGAAAAGGGATAATACAATACATGAATAGTGAGAACGGATATACAAAAGTAGAATATTTAGTACCTACTAGAGGTCTTATTGGATATCGAAGCGAATTTATTAATACTACAAAAGGACAAGGAACTATTGAAAAATCATTTGATTCTTATCAACCTTATGCAGGGAATATTCCATCAACCAGAAACGGTGTATTTATATCAAAAGTTAGCGGTAAAACAATGGCTTACTCTTTATTTAGTTTAAGTGAAAGAGGAAAAATGTTTGTTGATCCTGCTATTAGAGTTTATGCTGGCATGATAGTAGGACAAAATTCAAGAAAAAATGACTTAGTTGTAAATCCCTGTAAAAATAAACAATTAACAAATGTTCGTGCAAGTGGAACTGATGAGGCGGTAAAACTTCTTGATCCAAGAAGATTTACTTTAGAAGAGGCACTAGAGTTTATTAATAGTGATGAATTAGTAGAAATAACTCCAGATGCAATTAGGCTCCGTAAAAAAATACTGGACGAAAAAGACCGTAAAAGAGCAAGTAAGGAAAATAGAGTAGAAGAAGATAACATTAATTAATGATAACAAAGCCCAAATCACACAGACAGTGACTTGGGCTTTATTTAAGAAATAATAGAAAAATTTGTACTAGCTGTTAAAACTTGTTATGAACTATATAATATGCTAGAATAATAAACATAATAATTAAATACTTCGAAAGATACGGAGGATTAAAAATGATAAAAATTGTCAAGACTAAGAAAGATTTATCTCGTTTCATTTATTATATAGAAGATTTATATAAAGATGATAAACACTATGTTTTTCCAATTTTTTATGCATTAAAAAAGGAACTAAAAAAGCTTGTACTAGAAGATTATAGTTATACAGCAATCTTATCAATAAAAGATAAAATAATTCAAGGTAGACTTCTCTATACATATGACAATAATAAAAAAAGAAATGAAAGAATATGTTATTTTTCATTTTTTGATGCTATTGATGATAATGATGTTGTAAAAGAATTATTCGATTATATGGAAAAAGATATGGTTACAAATAATGTTAAATATTCTGAAGGTGCTTTTGCACCTTATGATCCTGATACAAGAAGAGGTGTGCTGGTTAATGGGTTCGATATTCCTCCAACAATTTTCACAGCATATAACTATGAATATTATGGTAAATTACTAGAAGCCGTTGGATATACAAAGGAAATTGACACAGTCAGTTTGAATGCTGATGTTTGTGAAAAATCTAAAAAGCGATTAAACACGATTTCGAAATATTTTTTAAAATCTAATGATGTTAGAGTAGATTCGATAAATTGGAAAGAATTAGATCGAGATATGGAAGATATACATCAAATACTTGTAGTTGCAACTAATGAAATAATTTATCAAGATGCTCCTTCTATTGATATGATTGCCAAAGTTGCGAAATCTTTAAAAGCTTTTATTAATCCTAATTTGATAAAAATCGCTAGGGAAAATAAAACGAATAAACCAATTGGGTTTTGTTTAGTATTACCTGACTTTAATCAAGTATTTAAAAAAACTAAAGGTCGAATTAAACCTCTGAAAATATTGATAGAAAAGAAACGAATCACTAAAGCAAGGGGAACAATGCAGTATATCATTCCGGAATATCAGAATACTGGATTAATTGGCCATATTTTCAAAGTGTTATTTGATGAATTAGAGGCAATAGGTATTACTGAATTTGAAGCTGGAACAATGATGGAAAATAATCCCAAACCTATAAATGCATTCAAAAAGTTTGGTGGAGAAATTATTAAAACATACCGAATTTATGGAAAGGAGCTATAATAATGATATTTAGTATTGTTCAATTATTATCAATTTTTTTAGTTCCGATATTTATAATTAGATATCATAATTTTATTATTACAAAATGGCTTGGATCAATTGGAACTGCATATTTTCTAGGTATTTTAGTAGCTCTTTTGATATTTGGTCTTCAAGCTATTGGATTAGGTATTGTACAAAATTCTGATATCGGTGAGATTGGAAGTCACATAGCTATTGGTATTGCTATACCGTTATTACTATTTAGTGCTAATTTGAAAGAAGCAAAGAAACTTTCTAAGGTAGTATTACTTTCATTTTTGAGTTTAATTATTTCAGCAATTGTGATAACAACATTAACTTTTTATATTTACGGAAATACAATTACATTTGGTGCAGAGTTATCAGCAATGGCAATTGGTGTATATACTGGAGGAACTCCAAACCTAAATGCTATAGCAAAAATCTTTGGACTTGATTCTACAACTTTAGGAGTTGCTAATCTATCAGAAATGATAATTGGAGCTATCTTTTATTTCTTTTTATTAACACTTGCAAAACCTGTGTTATCACGATTTTTACGTCCATCAGATCATGAAAAATATGTAACAGAATTATCTGATATTGAAAATATTGAAGATTTGGATATTGAAGGATTTAAAATTTCTAAAAAATTATTTTATCGTTTTTTACTAGCATTTGGAATAGCTATATCAGGTGCATTATTCGGAATTCTACTATGGATTATTATGGGAAGTCAAGATGGTAAAATGACTGATTTACTAGTTCCTGTAATGATGATTACAGTGACTGTATTTGGTGTAGTGGCATCGTTTAATGAAAAGATACGCAATACAAAAGGAATGAATGTAATGGGGCAATATTTTATTTTAGTATTTTCATTTGCTCTTGCATCATCACTTGATTTCACAATGATGAAAGGAATATTTGGAAGTATTTTAGTATTATTTGGAACAATTACAATTGGTGTGTTGGTATTACATACATTAATAAGTAAACTATTAAATGTTGATGTTGATTGTACAATTGTTACTTTAACGGCAGGGCTATATGGTCCTGCATTTATACCCGCAATTACAAGGCAAATAAAGAATGATGATTTAACTGTTCCAGGATTGATTACCGGTTCTATTGGATACGCGATCGGTACTTTCTTAGGGATATTGCTTGGACTATTATTTTTATTGTAAAGAAATTTGAATATATAAAAAAGGCTAGAATAGTAAAAATACTATTCTAGCCTTTTGTTTATCAATTATTTGCGTTTACAACAGGGGGTTGTTCTTCGGGAACTAACGAAGTCGATAAAATAGTGTTAGTAACTAAGAATGAAGAATAAAGAATGTATTGAAGCTCTAGTTCACTTACTGCAATATCTCTTAAAAGTATTCCAGTATTAACCGAATTTAATCCATCAACAAATGGATAATATTCTTTATCAAAGACATAATCATTTGTAGCTACTTTATAGTATGTATCATTATCGAATATGGTTATTTCAGTATCATAAAAGGATCCAGCACTCGCTTTAAAAGCATTTATTTGAGCACCTTTAAGCCAGGTAGTTTTAACAACATTATCAAATGGCCAAACTTGATATAAAACACCTAAGTTTATCATGTCGCCATCTTCAATATCTGTTCTTGTACCACCAATATTATGAAATGCAATATCACTACCAGTTGTAATTCTCATTAGTTTTGCAATCCAGAGTGTAAGTTCACCTTGAGATAAATCTTCACCAGCTACTAGGATTGGGGTATTAAATAGACTATCAGTTTCAAGTTGATATGTATCAATTAAATCTTGAACAATAGTATTTTGAGTGTGAAATAAAACACTATCGTAAAAATCTAAATTTTCAGCAGAGTAAGTAGTTAATGCTCCATCGGTAAAAGTAAATCTAACATGACCAACATATTCACCATTAGCACCAGATTGAACTACTGGCAGTCCTAAATTGACTTGAGCGTAGGTACTATGTGAATGAGCATTAAAGATTGCGTTAACACGGTAATCTCCAGTTAAAGCAGCAACTCCGTCATTAATGTTTCCACTATCATGACTTACAACAAGAACTAAATCAACATCTTCAACAGTTCTTAAATGATATGCATAAAATTCAATAATTGCTACTGGTTCACCAAATTCATAACCAGAAATTTTGCTTGTTGCTATTGAACTTTCAAGACCATATCCCATTGTACCAATAATCCCGATTTTTTGGTCTCCTCTTTCGATAATTGTATAAGGTTCAATCCCGTCAGGAATAGTAGATGTTCCCTCATAGAAAACATTAGCTCCAAGAAGTGGAAAATCTGCTTCACCATTAGTTTCATCTTCATCAAAATAATTAGTCACAACACCAAGTCCCCAATCAAATTCATGATTACCCAATGTAAATGCATCGAAATACATTTCATTCATCATATTAATAGTTGATTCACCATTATAGTAATTAGATAATGCAGTTCCTTGTAAAATATCACCACCAGCTAAAATAATAACATTATCAGGATTTTCTTCCTTTTTTGTAACTAAAAAATTTGCAATATATGCCATTCCTAGTTGATCGCTATCTGGTAAGATAGCTCCATGTAAATCATTGATGTAGTAAATATCTAGAAATTCAGAAGGATCAGTATCTGGACATAATTCATTATCAGGATCAAGATCACAATCTAAAACTGGGTCCTCATCTTCTAAACAATCTACGTGTGTTGGATATAATTCACAATCAACTGGTTCACGGTTAACAGTAGTGTCGCAAGCTGAAAGTGTGGTACTCATTATAAATAGTAATGAGATAAAAAATAATTTTTTCATAGTGTCACCTCTCATAAATTCTCAATAGAATAAAAATTAACATTTTATTTTAACACTAATAGTTTAAAAAGAAAATAGATTTTTCACATTTCTATTGTGTTAAAATAGCCATCAACATTATTGTTGATGGCTATTACTAGTTTATCTTTTTGTTTGGAATAAGATACTCAATTAAGTTACAAACTATTACTACATAAGTAATCATTACTAATTCAGCTAAATTATGATCGCTGTATGAACTCATTACAAAATAGCTAATACCATCATAGATATAAATTAATAGTATAAAAGTTCCCATTCGAAGATAGAAAGTAAGCTTATATGGGTCAAAGCGCTTATATATTATCGAAAGTATAAAATCAATTATAATTATGAATGGAACTATTAAGTTTAGTGTGAGTATGAATTTATCTTCTACATCTATTCCTTCGAAAAACACAAGACCAACTAAAATAGTAATAACAATAAATATTTTTGTGAAAGTATCAATAACGTCATACTTTCTAATTTTTGATATAAATAGGATTAAAGTAGTAAGAGGCACGGTAATGAAGAATAATCTTTGAATGAAATTGGCAGGAACGTCATTGTGAAAATATGTATCACCTTGAGTTCCGATGTAAGTAAAGAATATTAAATCTACTGTAAAAAATAATATTGCAAATATCCATAATTCATAATTAAGATTCACATGATCAATAATGATTAGATATAAGAATAGAATTAGGATCATTGCGAAGTAAATTGTAACAAAGTCATCAATATTTAAAGCATTTTGAAAAACATAAAAATAAATAACGATGTTTGAAAGAGCCCCAAAGATTAAAAGCTTAATTTCGTTAATATTTGGCTTTTCTAGTTTTTCTTTAGCTATCATAGAACCCATAACTATTCCTAAAATAATAACAAGCCCTACATTCATTATTAAGCCACTAAATTCATCTTCTAAGTTGCTATCTTCAAAGTAAATGGCTACTAAACCCAACGAGAATGGTGAGAACAAAAAGAATAAAGATGTGAAGAACAAATACAGTTTTGACACTTTTTTCATAGTAAATCACTCCTATTTTTTATATTTAGTAGCTATATCATATCACCATTAGTATAACACATTTATGATTTGTTTTCTCTTATTAGATATTTAGGCTTGCTTAGAAATGGTATTATAAAATATTATTAAAAATTATTAATAATCATTTTGAGTTTTGTTATTAAGAAGTGTATTATTGTCTTAGTGTAAAAAAATGATAGGAGAGATTTGATATGGAGCATGGACCAAGTACTGAATGGAAAGAAGATGGAAGTAGCGACTATAAAGCAAGACTTGGAGTGAAGATGTTTGTGTTTTATTTCGTTATATATTCTGGTTTTATTTTAATCAATACAATTAATCCAAAATTAATGGGAGTAGAGATTCTTAAAGTGAATCTCGCTATTTTTTATGGTATAGGGTTAATTATTTTAGCGTTAGTTATGGCGCTAATATATAATCATTTTTGTACAAAGAAAGAAAAAGAAATGGCGTTATTAAATAAAGAAGGTGACAAATAATGAAATATGAAGCTAGTTTATTAGCGGTAATAATTTTCTTATTCATTGTTGCCTTTGTTTTGTTTATATCTTATTATTATGCTAAAAAAGCAAAAACAGCTGATGGATATTTTAAAGCAGGAGGAAATATCCACTGGGGTGTTAATGGAATTGCATTTGCTGGAGATTATTTAAGTGCTGCATCATTCTTAGGAATTTGTGGAATGATAAGTTTTTTCGGATATGATGGATTCCTTTATTCTATTGGATACTTATCCGGATGGATTGTAGCATTATTTGTTGTTGCTGAACCAATGAAAAAATTAGGAAAATATACTTTTGCTGATGCATTAGATGCTAAGTTTAATAGTAAAGGGATTCAATTATTCGCAGCTCTTTCAACACTAATTGTTTCAATGTTTTATTTAATACCACAAATGGTTGGAGCAGGGTCTTTAGTTGAACCATTACTTGGTATTCCATATTGGAGTGGAGTATTAATGGTTGGGACTATTGTCATCTTGATTGTAGCTACTGCCGGAATGACAAGTACAACTTATGTTCAATTTTTAAAAGGTGGGTTACTAATTGTCTTTAGTGTTATTTTGACAGTTATGATTTTAAATAAAGGGATATCAACAAATCCAGATAGTAATTATGGAGAATATCATGAATTTGTTGAACTTGATATTGCAAGTATTAATGGTGATACTGTCACATTAGATGATACTTCTTATGTGATTTCTGACACAATAAAAACTGATAGTTATTGGTTTGTTAGAATAATGGATGGAAGTAAAGAAACTATTTGGGAAGTTAACGTAGAAGAAAATGTGTTAAAAGAAACTTTATTTATTACTGAGTTAAGTGATGGAGAAACATTGTTTAACGGAGCTCCAAGAGAAGATGCACAATTTTTCTTAGTAGGACATATGAGTGAAGTAGATGGTAGTACAGATGGAGATACTGGTTCTTTAGGTGTTTTTGAATTTATAAAAGCAATTAGAGAAGGTAAGGTTATCCTTTGGGAAAAAGTTGTTATTAAAGATGGAAGTAGTATTCTAACAGTATTTTATCAAAATGAAATAGATGGATCTGAAGTATTGATTCCAGGATTACAATTTAAAGTTGATAGTGATAAAGGAGCGACTTTTACAGATCGTTTAGATTTTATTTCTTTAATGCTTGCATTGTTCTTAGGAACTGCAGGATTACCACATATTTTGATTAGATATTATACAGTTTCATCCCCAGCAGCAGCTAGAAAATCAACGATTGTAGCAATTACTGCGATAGGATTTTTCTACATTTTAACAATGTTTATGGGACTAGGAGCAATGGTTAACGGTACAATTGATTTAAGTAATTCAAATATGAGTGCACCATTACTTGCTCAGGCATTTGGAATATGGATATTTGCAATAATATCAGCAATAGCCTTTGCAACTGTACTTGGTACAGTAAGCGGATTAATTGTTGCGTCAAGTGGTGCAGTAGCTCATGACATTATGGATCGCTTTATGGGAATAAAAATGACAGAAACTCAAAAAGTTTGGGCTGGTAAAATTACTGCTATTGCAGTTGGTATTCTAGCAATGATTTTAGGAATTATATTTGAAGGCATGAATGTTTCTTATTTAGTTGGATGGGCATTTGCTGTTGCAGCTAGTGCAAACTTACCAGCAATTATTATGATATTATTTTGGAAGAAAACTACCGCATGGGGAATTATTTCATCTATTGCAGTAGGGT
Source organism: Mycoplasmatota bacterium (assembly GCA_030600605.1). Taxonomy (GTDB): domain Bacteria; phylum Bacillota_I; class Bacilli_A; order Izemoplasmatales; family Izemoplasmataceae; genus JAFGXW01. Next base: position 10,517 of record JAUVLT010000006.1, on the reverse strand, counting down.
TAGTGAGTTCAATGACAATTATCTTATTGTCTCAAAAAGTATTTGACGGAGTTTATCATTTAATTGATGTTACTTCGCCAATGCCAGTAAATAACCCAGCAATTATAAGTGTTCCTTTAAGTTTCATTACAATTATTATTGTATCGCTTTTGACACAAAAGAAAACGGCTAAAGAACAACTAATCTAGTGAACCACTCCCACCACTTAATGTAATATACATTTGAAGTGGGAGTCTTCTTGAACAATGAAATAAAAAAATCTACAATAATGTAGATTTTTTTTATAAATCATAATACATTTCAAATTCAATAGGGTGTGGCATTCTATTAACTAAGTAATGATCTTTTTTGATTCTCTTGATATGATTGTTAATCATTGTTTCTGAGAATACTCCACCTTCTAGTAAAAATTTATAATCTTTTTCTAGAGAATGTGCAGCTTCTAGTAAATTTGTTGGTAAAGTTTTTACTTTCCTTTGCTCTTTCCTAGTTAGATTATAAAGGTTAATATCATATGGTCCAAAACCTTTTTTACTAGGATCAATCTTATTAATAATACCATCGAATGCTGCCATCATTATGGCTGAATAAGCTAAATATGGATTACAAGTAGCATCGGGGCTTCTTAATTCAAATCTTTTTTCATCAGGAGTAATAGCATATCCTGGAATTCTTATTCCAGCGCTTCTATTACTAGTTGCATATCCAATTGTTACAGGAGCTTCATAGCCAGGAACCAATCTTTTGAATGAGTTTGTTGAAGGATTAGTAATTGCTGTTAAGGCCTTTGCATGTGTTAGTATTCCTCCAATTGCGTATAGAGCTAATTTAGATAATCCTGCATATCCCTTTTCATCATACATAATATATTTTCCATCTTTTTTCAGTTGGATATGAACATGCATCCCACTACCTGCTTCATCAACAAAAGGTTTAGGCATAAAGGTTACAGTTTTTCTTAGTTTTACAGCAGTAAGGTTTAGAAGATTCTTAAGTTTCATTGTGCGGTCACCCATTTCCTTTATTCCCGCAAAATTTACTTCAATTTCAACTTGTCCTGGGCCACCATTTTCACTATGATGATACTTAATCGGAATATTAATTTTCTCTGCAGCAAGTGCTGCTTCTGTTCTAAATTCATAACTTGTATCAAAAGGAGAATCTAAATGATATCCGCCGTGATGAGCGACTTTTAAACCAATGTTTTGTTTTGAGTCATCACCCATATTCCAATTTGCTTGTTCGGAATTTAATTTAACTTCCATATGTTGATTAGTATTTTTAAATGAGACATGGTCTAATACAAAAAATTCAAATTCCGGACCAAGTAAACAAGTATCTGCAATATCGTGTTCTATCATAAAATTTTCAGCTTTTTCTGCTATATAACGAGGGTCATCTTCAAATCTTTTTAAATGCATTCCATCAATTATATAAATATTGGCAATGCAAACAACAGTTTTATGATTTTTGTGAAGGTCAATATAACAAGAAGATAAGTCGGGAATCATAATCATATCCGATTTTTCAATAGTTAAAAACTCATAACTTGAGCCATCAAATCCTATTCCCTTTTTCATAATATCTTCAGATAATTTTTGTGTTGTAATCGAAAGACGATGCCATCTTCCTTTCATGTCTATAACCTTTAAATCGATTATTTCAACACTGTTTTCTTTGCAATAATTCATCATTTCCTTAATGTTTTTAAACATAATAAATCTCCTTAGCTGATATAGTAAAAACGCTTTCAAGCACTCATATTATAACACAATATTTTGGTTTGAAAAGAGATTTTAATTTTTTTTTCAGACAACTTAACATTAAACTGATTATTTATTATTTTTATAATATGAAATAACAGTATTTTATGGTAAAATACTATTGTAAGTAGAATAAATAAGAGATTGTTCTTCGAAAAATTATTAATACATTATATGAAAAGGAGAGAGAGAGAAATGGGAGAAGAATTAAGCATTAGACTTGCTAAAAGAGAAGAAGCAGGAAAAATTTTGGAGTTTGTAAAAGCTTTTGCGAAGTACGAAAGAATGTCAAAACTTGTTACTCTTACCGAAGAAGATATTATTACAAATATATTCGATAAAGGGTATGCAAGAGTTATCTTTATGGAAGCAGAAGGAAGAGAAATTGGATTTGCAATTTATTTTTACTCTTTTTCAACGTTTATTGGAAAATCGGTACTATATTTAGAGGATTTATTTATTGAAAATGGTATGCGTGGAAGAGGCTATGGGAAACAAGTATTAGCGTATTTAGCTAAAACAGCTCTTGTTAAAGAATGTGTAAGATTTGAATGGTCTTGTTTAAGATGGAACAAACCTTCTATTTCTATTTATGAGAAATTAAATGCTACTCCAATGAAGGAATGGATTAAATTTAGATTAGATGGAAAAGAACTTCACGAATTAGCAAGTAAATACGAAAAAGATATTTAATATTGACGAAAAAAAGATGGGAATTTTCCATCTTTTTTTGTTTAAAAATCTAACCATTTGATTTCAACAAATGGTGGAAAAAATGACCTCTATATGGTATAATATATACAATATTAACATATGTATATACTTTATAATGATGAACTAGAGCTCAAATTATGATATTTTTTTATCCAAATTTGTAAGCGTTTTATCGAAAGAGGTGAAATATGACTGAAGGAATTATTTTAGCAGGAGGGTATTCTAGTAGAATGAACACTAACAAAATGGTGCTGATTTATAATGATTTACCTATCATTTGTAATGTTATTGAAGCTATGAAGGGATACTGTTCGAAGATTATCGTGGTGACAGGACATTACCATGATGAAATTATTGAAGTCGTTAAAAAATATAAAAAAGTTATTGTAGTGCGTAATAATGATTACCATTTAGGGATGTTTAGTTCGGTAATTACTGGAGTGAAAGAGATAAATAGTGATTTTTTTTTAACACCGGGAGATTATCCATTTATTAAAAAAGAAACGTATCAAGAACTGATCAATGCAAAAGGAATAATTAGGGTTCCAAAATATAATAATCGAAAAGGACATCCAATTTTTATAAGTAAAGATTTAATTGAGTCACTTTTAAATGAACCAGAAGACTCTAATTTAAAATTATTTAGAGATAAACATGAAGTTAATTATGTAGATACATCTGATAGGGGAGTAATTTTTGATATTGATACATTAGATGACTACTTATTGTTAAAACAGAAATAGAAGAAAGGATTGAAATATTGTGGAGATAGTTAATTATTTTAAGGCGAAAACAATTGAAGAAGCTTATCAAAAATTAAACGAAGATCCATCAAATCTCATAATTGGTGGTGGAGCATGGCTTAGGTTATCTTCAAAGATTGTAAATACTGCGATTGATTTAGAACATGTAGGATTAAATCAAATCAAAGAAACAAAAAACTCTATAGAAATTGATGCATATGTTACTTTAAGAGAAGTTGAAAAAAATGAAGCACTAGCTAACCTTTTTAGTAGTATTATAAATAAGGGAATAAGTGGAATAATGGGAGTGGCTTTAAGAAATTTGGTTACTGTAGGAGGAAGTATATTTGGTAAGTATTCTTTTTCGGATTTTATAACACCATTATTAGCTGTGAATACTGAAGTAGAAATGTATAAAGCAGGTAGAATGGCCTTAGAAGATTTCTTAAAATTGAGAACTAGAGAAAAGGATATATTATTAAAAATAATTATTAAAAAAGAAAAGGTCTTAGGTTATTACTACAAAATGAAAAAGACTGGACTTGATTTCGCAGTAATAAATGTTGGAGTAACAAAGACAAATGGGTATTATAAAATTGTAGTTGGAGCAAGACCAAGTCTTGCTGCATATGCTACATCTGCAATGGAATACATTAACAATCAAAAAGTTATTACTCCAAAAGTAATTGAAGATACTGCACAAATCGTAGTTGAAGAATTAAAGTTTGGAACTAATAGTAAAGCATCAAAAGAGTATCGAATTGAATTAACTAAAGTATATGTTAAACGTGGATTGAAAGAGGTGACAAAATAATGAAAGTTAAGATTATTGTTAATGGTTATAAAAAGGTTTATGATGTTGCCCCTGATGAATATTTGCTTGATACATTAAGAGCTGATAATTTTTATAGTATTAAAAGAGGTTGCGATAATTCAAGTTGTGGTGTTTGTACTGTTTTATTGGATGGAAAAGCCGTTCAGTCATGTACACTTTTAAGTGTTAAGGCAGATGGACATGAAATTACAACTATAGAAGGTTATCAAGAAGAAGCCAAAAAATTAAGTGAACATTTTGGACATCAAGGTGCTGATCAATGTGGGTATTGTAATTCTTCTTTAGCTTTAACAGTTCATGCAATGAAAACTGAAATTAAAAATCCAACAAATGAAGATATAAAAGAATATTTAGTAGGTAATTTATGTCGTTGCACTGGATATGAAGCTCAACATAGAGCTATAAAATTATGCTTGGAGGATGAAGAATGAAAGTAGTTAATCAAGCACTTCCATCGATTGATGGAAAAGGATTAATGATGGGAAAAAAAGCTTATACTGATGATTTAGCTGAACCCAATTCTTTAATTGTTAAAGTATTAAGAAGTCCTCATCCTTATGCAAAAATTGTTAAAATTGATACTTCTAAAGCAGAAGCTTTAGAAGGAGTAGAACTAGTATTAACATACAAGGATTTCGAAAGAAGACCATTTACAAGAGCAGGTCAAGGATATCCTGAACCTTCTCCTCATGATAAATTTGTCTTAGATAATTATGTGAGATATATTGGTGATGAAGCTGCAGCAGTTGCAGCATTAACTGAAAAAATAGCAATCAAAGCTTTAAAGCTGATTGATATTGAATATGAAGTATTAGAGCCAGTACTTGATTTTGAAACAGCTTTTGAAAATGAAGTATTAGTGCATATGGAACCAGAAATTCATGAAATGTTTCCAATTGGTTTTAACCCTAAAAAGAATTTAGCAGCATCTTATCACATGCATGTTGGAGACGTATCAAAATCATTAGAAGAATCTGAGGTTGTTATTGAACAAAGTTTTTATACTCAAGCACAGGCTCATGTGATGCTTGAACCTCATAACGTAAATGCTCGTATGGATTATCAAGGTCGTTTAATGATATATTCTTCAACTCAAACACCTATTCATATTAGAAGAATTATTTCCCAAGCACTAGATTATCCTCTTAGTAAAATTCGCATTATTAAACCGCGTGTTGGTGGGGGCTTTGGAGGAAAGCAAGCAATTCATGGTGAATTGTTAGTTTCAACAGTTACTATAAAAACTGGTAAACCTTCAAAAATGATATATACAAGAAAAGAAGTATTTGAATCAAGTTATTCAAGACATCCTATGCGGTTTGATATAAAACTAGGAGCAACAAAAGATGGAGTATTAAAAGCTATTGATTGTTTTGTTATTTCTGATACGGGAGCTTATGGTGAGCATGCTTTAACAGTCTTTATGGTAGCAGCAGCTAAAGTGTTCCCACTTTATAACAAAGTAGATTCTGTTCGATTTCATGGTAATGTCGTTTATACAAACCACACACCAGCTGGAGCTTATCGAGGGTATGGAGCAGTTCAAGGTAACTTCGCATTAGAATCATCAATCGATATGCTTTGTCATAAATTAAATATTGATCCTGTTAAATTTAGACAAAAGAACATGATTAGAGAAACAGAAACTTCACCAATTTTTAAAATTATGGGTGAAGGAACTGAAGGTATTGAAATGTTTATGGAATCATGTAAACTTGAGTATTGTGTAAAAAGAGGAGCAGAGTTAGTTAAATGGAAAGAACTATTTCCTAGAAAAGAACTAGGTAACTCAAAGGTAAAAGGCGTCGGAATGGCAATTGCGATGCAAGGGTCAGGAATACCATATATTGATATGGCAGCAGCTACAATAAAACTTAATGATGATGGATTTTATAATCTATTGATAGGGGCAACAGACATTGGCCAAGGTAGTGATACTATCTTAGCTCAAATAGCTGCAGAAGCACTAGGAACAACATTAGATAAAGTCATTGTTTATTCATCAGACACAGATTTAACGCCTTACGATACAGGAGCTTATGCATCGAGTACAACATATGTTTCAGGAAATGCTGTCTTAAAAGCAGGAAAAGAAATGCGACAATTAATTATCGATGAAGCAGCGAAAGTATTCGATGTTAAGGTTGAAGATATTGAGTATGATGGGGTTGTTTTAAAAACAAAAGATAAAGAAATAACACTTAAGGATTTATCTAATCGATTATTTTATAATGAAGATCAAAAACAATTACAAGTTACAAGTAGTTATTATGGAACTAAATCACCACCACCATTTATGGCAGGATTTGTCGAAATTGATGTTGACAAAGAAACTGGTGAAGTAGATATAATTGATTATATAAGTATAGTTGATTGTGGTACTACAATTAACCCAATGCTTGCTAGAGGGCAAGTTGAAGGTGGAATTGTACAGGGGATTGGAATGGCAATGTATGAAGAGGTTCTTTATACAAAAAAAGGGAAATTAGTTACAAACGATTTAATGAATTATCGAATTCCAACTCGTCGTGAAATTCATAAACTAACAACAGAGTTTGCTGATAGTTATGAAAAATCTGGTCCTTATGGAGCTAAAAGTGTTGGAGAAATCGGAATTGATACTCCACCCGCAGCTTTAGCTAATGCAGTATACAACGCAGTTGGTGTAAGAATTACAACATTACCAATTACTGCTGAAAAAATACTTATGGCAATAAAAGAAAAAGAAAAAGGAGAAAATTAATTATGAAAAACAAGAAATTTACATTTTTTACACAAATTATTTTTTACGGTGCAATATGGGGCTTTTTAGAAGCAACAATCGGGTATTCTCTTCAGTATTTACCTGCGATAATCTCTGGAACAATCATGTTTCCTATCGCTACTGTAATATTGATAAGAGCTTACAATAAAACAAATTCTAGAGTTGCACTATTATACATTGGATTATTAGCTGCTATGGTGAAATCAATTGACTTTTTGCTTCCTGCTATTAGTGTTGGAAAAACATTCAATCCAATGATGGCTATTATCATAGAATCATTTCTTGTAGTAGCTGTAGTAACATATTTAACTAGTGATAAAATTACTCATAATATCGGAGCAGCTTTAACTGCAAGTATTGGTTGGAGAAGTGTATTTGTATTTTACATGTTTGGTTTTATGGCTGTTTCAGGAGTTCCTGTTCGATATTTATCTACTTGGGCATTAGGATTTAATTATCTAATTGTTTTAGGAATTGTTAGTGGGTTAATGGTGGTTGTATTAACGTACATAACTAATATAATTTTTTCTAAATTGAATTTTAAATGGGAAATTAAACCAGTTTATGCAGCGACGTTGTTAATAATGGCGGTATTTGCTACATTTATGCTTTAAAAAAGATTGTTAGCCAAAACACGTTTAATGATGTTTTGGCTGGTCGTTACTTAAATAATGTACTAAGAAAGTTGTGATAATATGAGTAAAGTTTTTGATGAAATGATGCGTTTTAAAAACAGAGGAGAAGCATGTATCTTAGTAACAGTTGTTGATAAAAAAGGTGACGGACCTGTTGAAATTGGTAAGAAAATGGTTGTTAGTGAATCAGGGATTGCATATGGTACTGTCGGCGGTGGACAAATTGAATATGTTGCTAGAGAAAATTGTAAAACACTCCTTAAAAAACGTGAAAGCTTATTAGAAAAATATTCACTAAATGGTGGAGAATTTGTTGAAGATGCCAAGGCTTTAACAATGGTTTGTGGTGGAATTGTTACTTTATTCTATGAGTTCGTTGGAGTAAAAAATCATATCTATATCTTTGGGGCAGGTCATGTTGGACAAGCTCTTACTAACGTTTTAAATAAAATGAATTATCATATCACTGTTATTGATGAACGTAAGTCAGTTTACGATGCTTTTTCTGGTGCAAACGTAAAAGTTCATAAATCATTTGTCGATTATATTATAGAAGATGGTATTAAAGAAGGTAGCTATATTGTTGTTTGTACACCATCTCATGAACATGATTATAATGTTATTAATAAAGTGATTGAATTAAAGATTAATCCAAAATATATGGGAATGCTTTGTTCTCCAGAAAAACTAATGGATTACTTAAAAACGACACATGAACAATTTGGAGAAAATATTAATCTTAAAAATTTCTATTCCCCAATTGGTCTTGATACAGGTGGAGGAAGTCCTGAAGAAATTGCGATATCAATAGCGGCAGAAATCTTAGCAATTGGCTATGGTAAAGAAGGGCACAATCATATGAGAGAGAGTATTAAAAATGCTAAATATCGTTACTGGGAGGATTAATTCCGGTAAGACAACAAAGATTACTGAGATTTATAATTCGCTAAACAAGGGAGATGGATTTATCTCACTCAAAACCATGAACGGACACCTTGTTCATAGTTATGATGTATTACGTTTAGCTACTAACGAAAGAAGAAGATTAGTCATAAGAGATATCTACAGTGAGGATAAAGAAGAAGCTTGTTGTCAAATAGGACCTTACTTATTCTCAACAAAAATTGTAGATTATATTGAAGACACAATAAGAGAACTGATTACTAACAAAGTATCTCCGTTGTTTTTAGACGAAGTTGGACTTTTAGAATTAGAAAATCTATGTTTTCATAATATCTTTACAGAGATGCTTGATTCAGGATTAGATATTTTTGTAACAATTAGAAAAGGATTATTAGAAAAGATTATCAAGAAATACAACATAAAAGAGTATAACTTAATTGATGTAGACTAATTACTTAGAAAAGAGGTGAAGCAATGTATGATATTGTTTTAATTAACGGGAATGTCTTTTATGAAGGATTGTTTCAGAAAATAAATGTGTATGTTGAAGCAGGTAAAATAGCGCTTGTTTCGATTGATTTATATCCAGCGAAAGAAGTTATCGATTGCGAAGGCAACTTAGTAATTCCGGGAATCATCGATCCTCATACCCATTTCAAACTAGCCTTACCAAACATCACATCACGTGATGATTTTTCTCAAGGAACAATATCCGCTGCCTATGGTGGGGTAACAACCATCATTGATTTTTTAGCACCTGTCAATAATGAATCTGATTTACTTGTGGCGTTTAATACTCGCCTTGCCGATGCGAAACCGAGTCTAATTGATTACGCCTTTCATGCCTGTGTGATGAATCCAAGAAACCAAGTCGAAGGTATCACGAAGAAGATGTTAGAACTGGGGATGAACACTGTAAAGCTATTTACTACCTATTCCGATTCGGGTCGGCGAACTTATGACAATGAAATAAAGGAATTATTAGAACTGTCGAAATACCACCAATTTACTGTGCTTGCGCACATTGAAAATGATGATTTAATTACTTTAAGTGATGAATATACTTATCGTGATTTACCAATCAGTAGACCAACAATTAGCGAAACATCTGAAGCGCTTAAATTAGCACAGTATGCGAAAGAAACTGGTGGTAATCTATATATGGTTCATCTGTCAAGCGGAAATACTCTGGCAGAACTGAAGGAAAAATTCAATGATATAATTCATCAGAATTTTATCATTGAAAGTTGTCCCCATTATTTTGTGTTTGACAATTCGATATTGGATAGGGAAGATGGTAACCTCTATACGATGGCACCGCCATTAAGATCCAAAATGGAAGTAGGTCTACTGCATTCACTTATCGATGATGTTGATACGATTGGTACCGATCACTGCAGCTTCAACAAAGTAGACAAAGATTATACGCAGTTGAAAAAGATGCCCCTGGGGATTGCAGGAATTGAGCATAGTTTCAGCATAATGTACTCATTGTTTGGGGATAAGGTGATTCCAAAGATGACGGAAAATGTTGCTAGACATCATCGACTTTATCCAAAAAAAGGAATCATCCAGCAAAATAGTGACGCTGATCTATTTGTTTATCAGCTTAAAGATGGTGAAATCACTCATCATCATGGCATGACGGATCATGAGATTTATCAGGGATTCAAAGTCAAAGGGGAAGTTATTATGACGATGTCCAGAGGTAAATTCATCTACCGAAATGGCAAAATAATCCCCCATCAGGGACATTATATTAAGCGAGGTGAAACTGAATGAGAAAAGTTATTATCAATGCGATAACATACGATTTTGCGACATTGAAGAAAAACCAGTATATTTTATTTGATAATACAATTATCGAAACCGGAGACATGAAAGACATGACATATGATAATCTTGAAACAATCGATGCCAGTGGCGCGATTGTCATGCCTGGTCTTGTGAACGGACATACTCATATTTATTCAACATTTGCCCGTGGATTAGGAGTACCTTATAATCCCGCAAACTTCATAGAAATCTTGGAACAAATGTGGTGGCGATTAGATTATCATATTAATAACGAGGTAAGTTATTATAGTGCTTTGGTTAGCGGTGTTGAATTCTTGAAAAATGGTATTACTACGGTAATCGATCATCATGCTTCAGGAACTG
>JAUVLT010000104.1 GCA_030600605.1 Mycoplasmatota bacterium | reverse complement strand
TTTTGCTATATAAGAATCTTCTCCTTCTGTCATTTTAAATTTAGGGTCTCCTTTATCTTTGATTAATTCAGCTAAAGTAGGATATTTAGAAACTTCCCCTTCTTTTTTAATGATAAGTCCTGAAGTGGGTTTTCCTGAAATTTCTTTCCCCTCTTTCTTAATTATAGCTTTATCATATATTTTTGTAGCAACATGAAAAGAAGTTCCCATTAAAGCAAATGTAGCTATTTCTTCTGCTGACTGTTGTAATGTAGGTAATCTAAATTCTTGATCCCCTAAACCAGCCAACTCTAATGCACCATGCATAAAATCAGCTGTTCGTTCTTCTAAATATTCATATTGTATCCCATGCCAACCTGCCATCTTGAGTGCTTTAGCTACTTTATTTGGAGCTATATGTTTGTTCAATTTAAGAGTAGCACTTAAAAAACCAGCTTTCATTAAACTAGTTTTAATCGGTTTTCCCATCAATGGGAATAAAGAATAAGCTCCGCCAAATCTTTCTGAAATAACGTTAACTAAATTACTTGTTACAGAATTTAATATTGCTTTATTAATAGGTTGTCCATCATCAGCAAGTTCTATAAATTCTTTGTTCTCATTAAATATTGGAGTTCCTATCATTCTTTCTAATGTTCCAGCAGGAGTATGTAATCCACCAACCAGAATTGATTGTTTAGCTACTTGTTTTACATTCTTTTTTCCTATATCTACTAATGTATCTCTTACTACTTTATCTTTAACTATTTTCTGCATAACTTCCTTAAACGTTTTTTTTGCAACTTGCCCACTTATAAAAGCACCCATTGAAGTTCCCCCAGTGTAAGGAGTAAATAATGTTGCTAAGCCAAGTTCAGCCATAAATGTCATTGAATGTCTAAAACCTGATCCGATTCTATATCCAGTGCTTTCCATTTCTTCTGCTTCTTCTGCTTGAGCTTGCCAATAACCATCCATCCATTCTCTATCTCTATCAGAAGCTGTATTCTCTTTTATTTTTTTATCTATTAGCAATACTTTACCTAATGTTCCAGTCTCCATTATAGTTCCAGCTACGGGTATATCAGTTTTATCAGCATCAAAAATTCCACTTTTTATTTTATTCAAAAAACCTAAAACTCCACCAATAGCTCCTGGTATTTCTCTTACAATATCTCTAGCTCTCACATCTTTAGTCGGCGCAAAATAACTAGTTTCTGGTTGATATTGAATTGGTGTTGGTGTTTGAATTGGCGTTGGAGATGCCACAGCTAAATCTACTGGCGGTGGAGCTAGTCTTTTTCGTTCTTCTATTATTTTAGTTAATTCTGCGAAACTTGGTATATTCGTTGCTAAATTCGGTTTTGGTAATGAAGACCCGATTCTAAATGCAGAATCACTTAATTTATTGAATGTTGAATTTTCTTCTAAAGCCATTTTTATTGGATATTTAAAATATGATTTATTCTTTCTTTTGGTGTTTTACCTTTTTTATCTGCTTTACTCATAGCAGCCATATCATTTGTAGCTTTATCAAGTCTTGCTTTAATTTGAACTCTTAATGAAGCTGGAAGCGAAAGTTCTTTAACCATATCTTTATCTTCATCATAATAAGGAGATGTTTCTTTTCCATATTGACCCATCAAAATTGACAAAACATAATGATCTATCTCTTCTTTGCTGGAAGTAATTGTTTTTTTACCAGACCATTCTAATTTATCAGCATCAGGAAGTGCATTAAATTCTACTTCTGCTTGAGAAGCAGAAAGCATATCTTTATTACGAGCAGAAATATATTCTTCTTTTGCTTGAGCTTTAGCATTAGTAGTTAATTGTTTCCATCCACTCTTATAACTAACTTCTCCTGTTTCAATTTGAGTTTTTAATTCATGTATTTTAAGAACATTTTCTAAAGTTTTTACTTGAGCTTCAGAAATTTCACTATCAAGTATTGTTTTTTGTGCTGCAGTTTGTTCTCTACTAGTAATATTACTATACATATCCATTAAAATACCATTTAACCTTTCATAATTTTCTTTAGTCATTGCTGTTTGAACAGCTAATTCTTGAGTGAAATTCTTATAAGCAGTATTGTAAGTATTAGTAGCCATTTGTAATTCTTTATTATGATAATTTATACCAGTATTTAAGAAATCAATATATCGTTGTTGTTGTCTTCCTTTAAGAATAGTAAGATAATTATTATAATTTTTCATTGATCGCTGATTCTCTGGTAAAGACATATCAATATTTTTTCTATATTCAGCAGATTTAT
>JAUVLT010000075.1 GCA_030600605.1 Mycoplasmatota bacterium | reverse complement strand
CTAACTTTTTTAAGTTATATTGGAATACTAACTGATTATTTACTACCATTATTTATTGTTATTGGTTTAATTAGTGTTTTTACTAAAAGAAATGTTCTTTATGTATTACCAATAGCTTTTTTTATGCAGATGAGTTTTAGTGATTTAAGAGATGATATAAGGATTACAACTATTTATGTGATTGTTTTAACTGTGATTATCGTACTTGATATTATAAGAAACCGAAAAATAACTAAAAAAGGATATTTATTTGTACCTTTTGTCATTTTATCGGTTTTATCAATTATAACTGGAATAAACAATGATGAATTATTTACAACTTTCGCAGGTTGGATTCAAATTACTAGTGTTATGGGATTATACGTTTATTTTGTGAATACAATTGAAAATAAAGAAGAAAATTTTGTATTGTTATCAAAATTGTTTATGTATCTATCATTATTAGTTACTTTGGAAATGCTATATTTTCTATATACTAGTGATTTAGAAATTATTGAGGTTATTAGAACAAGAACAATTGATTTAGGCTGGGAGAATCTTAACGTAATTATTTATTCTAACGTTGTTGCAATACCGTTAATTGGTTATTTAGTTCTTAAAGCTAAAGTAAAAGTTCCATATATGTTATTATCTTTAGTCTCAATATTTGGAATTCTTATGACATTGTCTAGATCATCAATATTTACTCTCGGAGTATTCTTAGTTGTTATTGTGCCATTAATATTTATCTTAGAAAAAGATAAAATGAGTTTGTTTATTCAAGGTCTTATTTTCTTAATGTTTGTATCAATGGGGCTTTACTTCTTAGAACAACAGTCATTAGTATCAGATTATTATCAAACATTAATGAATCGTGATTTATCTTACTTTGATGATCGTCTTGAGTTATTGATGATTGCTTGGGAGAATTTTAAGGCTCATCCAATAATTGGGAATGGGGGGCTTTATTCATCGAGATTTCTAATTGCAGATAATGGACTAAATGCTATTAATTATCATAATACGATTGCACAAGCGTCAACTTTAGGAATATTAGGGTTACTGGCAGTTGGATATTTATTTTATAAAAAGACTAGATTAATTATGATGAGTCAGTCTAATTTTAAATGGTTTGTTCTTGTCTTAATCTATATAACAGCATTTGTAAATGGTATGCTTCAGCCAATGTATTTCTATGCTTCATATATGATATTTATATTCTTAATAATCGCAACCATCGAGGTAGAAGTAGATGGTAATAAGTCAGTAATAGAGCCGAAAAAGAAGAGTTGATACTCTTCTTTTTAATTTGATAATTTATTGACAGTTAAAACATAATAAGATATAATTATATTATCCTAGATAGTTGGAAATCACTCACACGCGACCCCAACATATTTTAATAGGGGCTAAGACTTAATTTGTGTGAACGCCTTAGATTTTTAAGGACTCCTAATGGTTAAGTAAGAAGCTACCGCTGTGGTAGAACAGAGGTTCTGCATTGGGTGATTTCCAACTGTATAGGATTTTTATATATATTATTAAGAAATATTGGCAATAAATGGTAAAATATTTATGAGGTGAGGAAGTTGGCAGATTTTTTTGATTATAGGAGTCATTACCGTACTGGGATATATTATGACTTAAATACAGTTGAATGGCTTTTACCAATAGCTATAATAATATTGCTTGCCGTATTAATTATCGTATTTAAAGATAAGTTTAAGAACAATAAGCAGTTAGAAAAAAGGATGAGACTGTCTATTGGAATATTTTTTATGATTATTTACTTGAGCCATTATATATTTAGATTTGTATTATATGGATTTGATTATATTTTATTACCATTTCAGCTTTGCAGTATAAGTATGTTTTTGGCAATTATATTATTATTTACTAAAAATAGAACTATTTTTACTTTTGTTTTATATACTGGAGTTCTTGGTGGGTTTATTAGCCTGTTTTTTCCAGTAATTGGGTACGATTCAAGTTTTTATCGATATTATCAGTACGAATTTGCTCATGGATTATTAATCTTAACGCCAATATATTTTATGGCAGTATACGATTACATTCCAAATAAAAAAGAAACTGTATATTCATTTCTAATTTTACAAGCAATCGGAATATTTATGGTTACTTTTAATTATTATATTGGTACTGATTATATGTTTATTTTTATTAATGCTGATAAAATTGATAAATTTCCTGTCATTGCAAAATTTGGGGGAATACCACTTTATTTAGTGTGGGTAGAAATAGTAGGGATTACCGCTTATTTTATTGAATATCAAGTTATTCACTTCTTCTATAAAACAAAGAAAATAGAAGAAGAAAAAATATAAAATTTGGATTAGGAGGATTATATGAAAGCATTTAAACAGTATGGTTGGGTAATAAAAATTATTGGAGCAGCATTATTAATAGGGTTAGCATTATTCCTATATTTTGGAGATGGAGAAGGAATTGTTATTCCATTCATTGGTGGAGCAATCATTATTTACTCGATAGTAAGATTAGTACCTTTTGTTAAAACACAAAAGAATGATATTGTTAAAACAATGAATATTATGGAAATAACAATTGATATCGCTATTGGATTAGCAATGATCTTAATTACTTTATTGACAGAAGATGGACTTGGTGTTGTATTTGGATATTTATTTGGTATTTATTTCATTATGCGTGGGTCTGTTCATTTTTACAGTATCTCAATTGGTGCTGAAAAAAGTGATTTACCTTTATACTTATTCCATGTATTAGCGTTGGTAATTGGTAGTTATATTTTTACTAGTGGAGATTTCACTCCAGGAGTACTAGTATGGATTATCTTATTCTTTAGTATTGTAGCTAGTGGATATTTATCTTATGATGGATTTAAAGGATACAAAGTATACCGTTATCAAAAAACACTGCATATGCCAGATGTCGATCAACCTCAAGATGTAATTGTCGATCAACCAGCTCCAGTTGTTGAAAAAGAAGAACCTATTCAAGACGAAATAGCTAGTTAGATTATAATAAAATTAGTCATATAAAAAGCCAATCATTTTTGATTGGCTTTTTTCTTTTTGAGCGCCTTATAGCTAAGATGATAATCCTATAATTTACTTGACTACTATAATTTATAGGATAAAAAAAAGAAAAATAAATTTCTTAGTAGTGGTAATATTCAGGCATTTGCGCTATACCACCTAGCACATTAATAATATGATATCCTTGATTATGTAATTGTTCTGTAACCAAGTAACTTCTTTGACCAGTATGACATATGATATAGTATATTTTATTTTTCTTTAGTAAACTATTTGATTTTATTTTTAAGAGTAAACCACTTGCTTCTATATGTAATAAATTACCATTATAGTTTGTCATACTTGTTACCTCATCTTTATTATATATGAGTTATTATATAATATCTTTTGACAATAATGATATAAAATGTATAATTATTTTGTATACTAATTATAGGGGGCTATCCATTATGGTTAAAGAAATGTGTTATAAATTAAACAAAAGCAGTATGCTGTATAAAAGGTTAATGTCAAAACACTTAGAGCGTTTAAATATTACTTATTCTCAGTTAATGGTTTTAAGAGTTGTTAATCAAGAACCGGGAATTACAGCAAAAGAAATCTTAATGCAAATGGATACTGATAAAGCTACTTTATCAGGAGTTCTTTCACGTTTAGAAAAGAATGGTTATATCAATCGAGTTAAGAATGTTAAAGATAAAAGAATTCAAAATATCTATATTAGTAAGGGTAGTGAAGCTCTTTGTAATGAAGTATCAGTAATTGAGAAAGCTTGTATTAGTGATCTGGTTAATGGAATATCAATGGGTGAGGCTGAACAATTCTTACATATTTTAGATCGTTTCATTAAAAATCAAATAAGTAAAATTGATGAAAAATTTTAAAGTTAAATCTCCTAATAATGAATAATTATTTGGAGATTTTTTTTATAAATTCAATTTACAAAATTAGTATGTTATAATAATCTAGTATTTAATTATCTAAGGAGGAAACTATGGGTATACTAAAAGAGCTATCAATGCTTAATGCTATTCCAGGTAACGAAAGACAAGTTAGGGAATACATGGCATGGAAAATGAAAGATTTAGGAACGATTAGTTATGATAATTTAGGAAG
>JAUVLT010000001.1 GCA_030600605.1 Mycoplasmatota bacterium | reverse complement strand
ACAGCGAGGATAGTTGTGATTATAATGATTTTGCTAAGTTAGTCGCAGAAAGCGTAAGAGATCATAAATATGACCGTGGGATTTTAATATGTGGAACAGGAATAGGAATGAGTATTATGGCTAATAAAGTAAAAGGTATTAGAGCCGCCTTAGTTCATGACTTGTTTACCGCAGAAGCTACGAGACTTCATAATAATACTAATATTCTTACGATGGGTGGAAGAGTTATTAAAGAAGATCTTGCTTTAGAGATTGTTGATATTTGGATAGATACAGAGTTTTCTAATGAAGAAAGACATGTTAGGAGAATTCATAAAATAGATAGTTATAAAGGAGAATAATGATGGGGAAATTAACAATTTTTAATCATCCATTAATAGACCATAAGATGGCTATTATTAGAAACAAAAATACTGATACAAAAACATTCAGACATTTGGTTAATGAAATTGGAGGTCTTATCACTTACGAAGTTACAAGGGGATTAAGTACAAAAGAGGTAGATGTTGTTACTCCGATTACAAGTACTGTTTGTAGGACTTTGAGTAAAGATGTTATTATTGTTCCTATTTTAAGAGCTGGACTTGGTATGGTTGATGGAATTCAAATGTTAATACCAACTGCTAAAGTTGGACATGTAGGAATGTATCGAGATGAAAAAACATTAGAACCCGTTGAATACTATGCTAAGTTTCCAAATGAAATAGCTGAGGGAACTGTAATCGTAGTTGATCCTATGTTGGCTACTGGTGGTAGTGCTAGTGCTGCAATTACAACAGTTAAAGAAAAAGGAGCAACAGATATTACTTATGTTGGTATTGTTGGATGCCCCGAAGGGGTAGCTAAACTTAACAAAGATCATCCGGATGTTGATATTTATTTAGCAGCAATGGATGAAAAATTAAATGATGTAGGATATATTGTGCCTGGGCTTGGAGATTGCGGAGACAGATTATTCGGTACAAGATAATGAATGAAAAACAAAAAAATGCATTAAAAGTTTACTCGATAGTAAGTAGTTTTATGTTTGAGATAATTATTACTGTTGGGGTTTCATTTTTTATTGGATATATTTTAGATGTATTACTACATACTGTATTTGTATTTAAAATTATATTTATTATTTTAGGAGTTTTTGCAGGAATAAGAAATTTAATAAAAAAAGTATCTAAACTGGAGGATACTGATGGAAAATAAAGACGCATTTATTAAAGTATTTCCTTTTGTTTGGATTTATACAGCCATTGTTGGTGCGATTTTATGGATATTCGTAAATCAAGAATGGGGAATTTCCTTTATTCTTGGTAGTGTAACAAGTTTGATGACCATGAGCATGTTGTATAAGAATTCAAAAAAAGTATTAGAAAGTGATGTAGCTAGTGCGCAGAGAATGGCATACAAAAACTATGCTTTTAGACTTGCATTTTATGCATTAATTCTAGTTATATCAGCAATGCTTGATTCATTTGAAATATTAGCGACAGCTATTGGGCTTTTTTCTTTTAAAATTGTTTTATATACTAGCTTTTTCTTTGAGAAAAGAGTTGACAAAATATGATGGAGTTTTTCACAGAACTATTTACTAATCCTATTGGAGTTTATGTAGGGCTTTCTTCGGGAATGAAAGCTTCTTTAATTATCACTACTTTCTTAATTATTTCAACTACTATTATAGGTTTAAGAGTAAAAAGAATGAGTACATCAGATGTTCCTCACGGGATTACTTTTCTTGCTGTTACATTTGTTGGGATGGTTAATGATATGATGAAGAACGATTTCTTACCAACTCACTGGCGAAAATTCTCACCATATTTAGTGTCAATTCTTTTATTCTTAATGTTTGCAAATACAGCATCTTTATTTGGATTAACTGCTCCTTTGTCGAATATTAATATTGCATTAGGATTTAGTTTGATTGCATTTGGATCAGTTCAAGTAGCTGCATTATATATTAAGAAACCAATTCAACGTTTTAAAGATTTAGCAGATCCTCACCCCTTATTTTTACCAGTGAATCTTATTGGTGAAATGTCAACACCATTCGCAATGGGGTTGCGTTTATTTGGTAATTTATTAAGCGGAGCAATTATTGGACTTATTCTTTATGGATTAACAAGTTGGATTGGGATTATATTTGGAGCATTTTTATTACACCCAATATTTGATATTTTCTTTGGGCTAGTTCAAGCATATGTTTATTTTATGTTGTTAACAATCTTTATCAGTATGGCTGTGGAAGATTAATTGAGTTGTTTACTGAGTAATCAGTTGATATAGATATTAAAAAAATAAAGATTTATAATAGGAGGAAATATGATTATGGCAGAATTCACAGAATTTTTTGCACAAGGTATGGCATTTATTGGTGCAGGTATCGCAGTATTTACAGGAATAGGTCCAGGACTTGGACAAGGATATGCAGCTGGTAAAGCTGTTGAAGCAATTGGGAGACAACCAGAAGCAGCATCAAGTATTAGAACTGTAATGATT
This sequence comes from Mycoplasmatota bacterium, assembly GCA_030600605.1. GTDB lineage: Bacteria > Bacillota_I > Bacilli_A > Izemoplasmatales > Izemoplasmataceae > JAFGXW01. The sequence continues at coordinate 69,524 of JAUVLT010000001.1, read as the reverse complement.
ACTGGGCAAGCTCTTGCTGAAACAACTGGTCTTTACGGATTAATCGTAGCTATTATTTTAATTTTTGCATAATAAGGAAGAAACAGTATTTTAAGGAGGCAATCCGATGGAGCAAGTTGCTGAAACAATCAATGAGTTTGTAAACGGAGCTATTGGTTTGAATTTAAAAGAGACAATTATTCAAATTGCTGGAACTTTACTACTTTTTCTTGTGGTTAGACATTTCTTTTGGACTAATATAACTGATTATCTAGAAGAAAGAAAAAACCATATGGCAAAAGAATATGACGAAGCAAATGAAGCTAATTCAGAAGCACAATCACTTAAAGTAAAAGCAGTTAGTGAATTAACTGAAATTAGGATGAGTGCTAAAAGTATTATTGACGGAGCTAAAGAACGCGGAGAAATTGAACGTGTTGAGATTGTTAATAATGCAAAAGATGAAGCTGCTGTTGTTATGGACAATGCTCATAAAGAAATTGATAGTGAGATTGAAAAAGCGCGAACAAGTATTAACGATGAGATTGTTAGTGTTGCAGTGCTTATGGCAAAAAAAGTTATCAAGAAAGAAATAGATGAAAGTAAGCATAAAGAACTTCTTAAGGAAGTTACTAAAGGGGTAATCAGTTAATGAATTACGTTGCTTTTCAGTATGCAGAAGCGCTTTTTGGGTTATCTTTAGAAAATGCTCAAGTTAGTTTAATATATAGTGAATTCCAAACTATTAGTAAAGCATTTGATACTGAAATCTATAAATTTCTTATTCATCCAAAAATTACAAAAAAAGAGAAAAAGGATTTAGTTGGTAAGTTTGTAGAAAACGACTTATTAAAAAGATTTATTTTTGTCTTGATTGATAATTCTCGTATTGAAATTCTTGATGATACATTACAAGAGTTTGGGAAACTGATTGATAATCAGAATAAAATAATGAAAGTTCAAGTGTATTCGCATAAAAAATTATCACTTGAGCAACACAAACAATTAACTACAAATTTAGAAAAGAAACACAATAGAAAAATTGAGCTTGAAAATATCGTTGATAGATCAATTGTTGGTGGTCTCAGAATTGAATTTGAAGGAATGATTCTTGATGACACTATAAACAATTATTTACACAGCCTTAAAGCTAATTTGACGAAATAATTCGAGGTGAGAGAATGAGTAAAATTAATCCTGTTGAGATTAGTTCTTTGATAAAAGAACAAATTAAGAAATACGAAAAAGACATTAAAACTGAAAGTATTGGTACCGTAATTAGTGTTGGTGATGGGATTGCATTAGTCCATGGATTGGATAATGCAATGAGTGGTGAGTTATTACTTTTTCCAAATGATATATATGGATTAGTATTAAACTTGGAAACTGATCATGTTGGAGCAATCTTACTTGATGAAAGCACATCCGTAAAGGAAGGCGATGTTGTTAAAACAACTGGCCGTCTTTTAGAAGTCCCAGTTGGTGAAGAAATTATTGGACGAGTTGTTAATGCACTTGGACAACCAATTGACGGAATGGGCAAAATTAATTCGATTAAAACAAGACCAATAGAAAGAAAAGCTACTGGTGTTATGAGTCGTAAATCAGTAAACCAGCCATTACAAACAGGAATTAAAGTATTAGATGCATTAGTACCGATTGGACGTGGACAACGTGAATTAATTATCGGGGATAGACAAACTGGTAAAACAGCTATTACCATTGATACAATAATCAATCAAAAAGGAAAAGATGTTATTTGTATTTATGTTGCTATTGGACAAAAAGAATCTACTGTAGCAAGTGTGTTTGAAACATTAAAACAATTTGGTGCAATGGATTATTCAATTATTGTTAGTGCGTCTGCATCAGAACCTTCACCATTATTATATTTATCTCCATATACAGGAGTAACAATGGCCGAAGAATTTATGTTCGCAGGTAAAGATGTTTTAATTATTTATGATGATTTAACTAAACATGCGATAGCTTATCGTGAGTTAAGTTTATTGTTACGTAGACCACCAGGTAGAGAAGCTTATCCTGGGGATGTATTTTATCTACATTCAAGATTACTTGAAAGAGCTGCGAAATTAAATGATGATTTAGGTGGGGGAAGCATTACTGCTCTTCCAATTATTGAAACACAAGCCGGAGATATTAGTGCTTATATTCCAACTAACGTAATTAGTATCACAGATGGACAAATCTTCTTACAAAGTGATTTATTCCATAGTGGTGTTAGACCTGCTATCAATGCTGGACTTTCAGTATCGCGTGTTGGAGGTAGTGCACAAATCAAAGCTATAAAAACCGTTTCAGGAACTCTTCGTTTGGATTTAGCATCTTATCGTGAGTTAGAAGCATTTACTCAGTTTGGTAGTGATTTAGATGAAGCTACTAAAGCACGTCTTGAACGTGGTAAAAGAACAGTAGAAATTTTGAAACAAGGATTGCACGCTACTGTTGATGTACAAAAGCAAGTTGTAAGTATTTTTGCTTTAACACATGGACATTTAGATAGTGTTGAACTTATTGATATTAAACGTTTTGAATCTGAACTTTATGACTTTTTTAATCATGATGGAATTGGACAAGAAATTTTTGATGAAATAGTTAAAACAAAAGAATTACCAGAAAATAAAAAAATTGATGATGTTATTACTAGGTTCAAAAAAGTCTTTATTTAAGGTGGTGTTAATATGGCTTCAATGAGAGAAATTAAATCCCGAATTACAGCTACCAAAAAAACATCACAAATTACAAAAGCGATGCATATGGTGAGTGCTTCTAAACTTAAAAAAGCTGAAAGAAAAATTAAGGGATTCAGACCTCTAATGAATAAATTAAGAGATATGATTGATAATATCATAGAAGATGATGAACAAATTACTCATCCAATGTTAATTGAACGAGAAGTTAAGAAAGTTTGTTATATTTTAGTTTCAAGTGACCGTGGTCTTGCGGGTCCTTATAATTCAAGTATTTTTAAAGCTTTCACAGCTTTTATTGAAGAAAATCATGAATCTCATGATGAATTTACCGTTGCTACGATTGGTTTTAAAGCGTTTAGTTTTGTAAGAAGAATGAACTTTGAATTACTTAATACAGAACCTATTCATGTTCGAGATGATATTCAATTTATTGATTTTAATAAAGTAACTGAATCATTTAAAGATGATTATATATCAGGGAAAATTGATAGTATTGTTGTCTTTTATAATCGTTTTATAAATACATTGACACAAATTGCGACAAATACGCAGATTTTACCAATAGTTAATGGTCATCAAGAGATAGAAGAACCAAAGGAAAAAGAGGCTAATGGAACTAGATTAATTTATAATTATGAACCGGGTCCTCAAATAATTATTGATCACTTATTACCAATGTATGTTGAAAATACATTGTATGGAATAATTTTAGAAGCAAAAGCTAGTGAACATGCTTCAAGAATGACGGCTATGAAAAGTGCCACAGATAATGCTGAAGACGTAATAAGTACATTACAACTACATTATAATCGTGCTAGACAAGCTGCAATTACAATTGAGTTAACTGATATTATTGGCGGAGCTAACGCAGTTAACTAGAGGAGGAAATTATGAATAAAGGAAAAATAGTTCAAGTAATGGGACCTGTTATTGATGTTTTATTTTCTAAAGAATTACCAGAAATAAATCATGCTTTAACTTGTAGCATAAAGGCAAAAGATAATAATGGTGTTCCGGTTAAACTTACACTTGAAGTATCTTTACACCTAGGAAATAATATCGTTCGTACAATCGCAATGGATTCTAGTGATGGTGTTGTAAGAGGTATGGAAGTTGTAGATACTGGAGCTCCAATCAGTGTTCCTGTTGGTGAAAAAACTTTAGGAAGAATCTTTAATGTATTAGGTGAATTAATTGATGGTGGAGAAAAATTATCTAAAGATAATCTATCGAGTCCTATCCATCGTCCTGCACCTAAACTTGATAAAATAAGTAGTGAAATTAAAATTCTTGAGACAGGAATTAAAGTTGTAGACTTGCTTGCTCCATATATTAAGGGTGGTAAAATTGGTTTATTTGGTGGTGCTGGAGTAGGTAAAACAGTACTTATTCAAGAACTAATTAATAACATTGCCCAAGAACATGGTGGTATTAGTGTTTTTGCTGGTGTAGGAGAAAGAACAAGAGAAGGAAATGACTTATATTATGAAATGACTGAATCAGGAGTTATTAAGAAAACTGCAATGGTATTTGGTCAAATGAATGAACCACCAGGTGCTCGTATGAGAGTTGGATTAACTGGGCTTACAATGGCAGAATATTTTAGAGACATTGAGCATCAAGATGTATTATTCTTTATTGATAATATTTTCCGTTTTACTCAAGCTGGTAGTGAAGTTTCAGCTTTGCTTGGACGTATGCCAAGTGCGGTAGGATATCAACCTACTCTGGCAACTGAAATGGGAAAATTACAAGAACGTATTACATCTACTAAAGATGGTTCAATTACTTCTATTCAAGCAGTTTATGTTCCCGCGGATGACTATACAGATCCAGCACCTGCGACAACATTCACCCATTTAGACGCAACAACAAACCTTTCGCGTAAAATAAGTGAGGAAGGTATTTATCCAGCTGTGGATCCACTTGCTTCGACATCACGTGCACTTGCTCCAGAAATAGTAGGACAAGAACATTACGATGTAGCTCGTGAAATTCAAAGAACGATTCAAAGATATAATGATTTATTAGATATAATCGCAATTTTGGGAATGGATGAGTTAAGTGAAGAAGATAAGCTTGTTGTTCATAGAGCGAGAAGAGTTAGATTATTTTTATCTCAAAATTTCCATGTCGCCGAACAGTTTACTGGACAACCAGGATCTTATGTACCTGTAAAAGATACAATAAAAGGATTTAAAGAAATACTAGAAGGTAAACACGACCACTTACCAGAAGACGCATTTCGTCTTGTTGGTAACATTGAAGAGGTAATTAAAAAAGCAGAATTAATGAAATAAGGGGGAATATTTAATGAAAGTTAGTGTTGTAACACCCTATGGAGAACTCTATAATGAAACAGTAGATTATGTTGTTATTACTTCGGAAATTAATGGAGAATTTGCAATTATGAAAGATCATATTCCAATTATTAGTACTATTGATATTGGATATGTTAAAATGGTTTCTGGTGAAACAGAAATGTTTGCAGTTGTTCTTAATGGTATTGTTGAACATCAAAATAACGTTGTTAATGTAATAGCTCAAGAAGCACAAGTAGGAATGGATAAAGAAAGAGCAATGGAACATTTAAACATTGTTAGACAACAACGTATTGAAGAAAACAAAAGACGTAGTGTTGATTTTTTCAAAGCAGAACAAGAACTGAAAAAAGGTGTCAAAGAAGCAAAAGCAGGTAGATTATAAAAAAACTCTTCGCTTTACATGAAGAGTTTTTTCATTGCTTGAAATCCTTTAAAAAGCGTGATAAAATAAAGGTGCCAATGAAAAGAAAGGGCAAACCTGAGTGAAAACCAGGGACGCAAAAGTACAGGGCTCACACATTATGTTGCCTGCTGTATTCGTGAAGTTCAGTTGGTATAGGACTAAAAACATAACTATACTTCTTTTGAGTATAGTTTTTTATTTAAATTGGGGTGAATTAGTATGGAAAAATCATATAAATCTACATACATATTTTTTATAGTAATGACTTTATTACTATATTTTGTTAGTTTATATAATCATCTTTTATTTCATACAGTTACTGAGCTGTTCACAGTATTTATTGGAATAATGATTTTTGTTATTGCTGTTAACTCAAGAGTATATATAAAAAGAAGTACATTATTAATAATTGGGATTGCTTATTTATATATCGGAGGATTAGATTTGATGCATGCCTTCACTTTTGAAGGCATGGGGATATTTGAATACAGTATTAATGAATCCAATCAATACTGGATCTTTGCTAGATTAATTGAATCTTTTACTTTATTTTTTGTGATTGTAATTCCGACAATTCATCTTAAAATAAAGCATTGGACAATCTATGCTTTTTATTCGCTTATCTTATTTCTAGTAATTCTTATTATAGAACAAGGAAGTATCTTGCCTGATTTTTATGTTGTAGGAGAAGGACAAACTTTAATAAAGATTATTTTTGAATACTTTATTATATTTGTACTGGGAATAACAATTGTATTTGTTTTAAGAAGTGAAATGTCCAAGAAGTATAAAATTATATTTAGTGTCACTTTAGGAATTAAAATGATTTCAGAATTTCTATTTACAATGTATGTTGGAGTATATGAAATTTTTGCTGTATTGGGACATTTAACCAAGTTTATTTCTTATGGTGGAATATATGTTGTTTATGTTATGGAAACTATTAATGCTCCATATTCTAATGTTTTTCATCTTTTTAGAACAAAAGAATTAGAATTATTTCGTAAAGCAGAAGTTGATCAACTCACAGGTCTTTATAACCATTCAACTACTTACAATAAGATAGATGAAGCTATCAAAAAAATCGGATATGATTATGAGAAAATAACTTTAATACTTATGGATATTGATAATTTTAAGAAAATCAATGATACTTATGGTCATATAAAAGGTGATGAAATACTTCAAAAAATAGGAGAAATATTTACTAGTTGTGAAGAATACTGCAAAGTTGCAGGAAGATATGGTGGAGATGAATTTGTAATATTTTTCCCAGACTGTGATAAAAATGAAGTAATTGAAAAAGGGGATAAGTTAAGAAAAAGATTTGAAGCCCTATCTCTTGAATTGGGGATAAAAGTTACATGTAGTATGGGAGCGGTTATTTGGGAACTAGGAGATAATGCGACGGATTTAATTAGAAAAGCAGATATTAAAATGTATGAATCTAAAAGAAAAAGAACTGGTACATTATCTATTTGGGAACCAAAGCCGAAGAAATGAGCACTAAATGCTCATTTTTTTATGAGAAATAAAAAAAATATTATATTGTATTGAAGAGTTAAATAGGTATGTAACCCCTTATATGAATATAGTTTCATTTGACATTCAAAGTAATATTTTGTATGATTATTCTAGTGAATTTGGAGGTGAATAATTTGATAATCGGGAAAAAAATATTGAGATTCAATTCAATAGAGTCTACAAATGACTATATTAAGAAAAATTCAACTTCTTTAGAAGAAGGAATAATCGTTTTATCAAAGATTCAAACTTCTGGAAGAGGAAGAAGTAATCATGAATGGATGAGTGAAGAAGGAAATTTATATTTTAGTTTTCTTTTAAAAGGATATATTTCAAGAAGTAAGATATTTGAACTTTTATCCAAAGTTTCAGTTGCTGTTATTAAGCTTTTAAAGGATTTTAATATTAATTCTAAAATAAAGTACCCAAATGATATTTTAATCGAAGATAAAAAGATTTGTGGCATTTTAATTGAAAGTTACGGGGCGTTAGAGATTGATTATGTTGTTGTTGGAATCGGAATTAATGTAAATCAAATGAATTTTAAGGAATTAAGTGAAAAAGCTATCTCAATTAAAGGTGTTTTAGGATTTGAAGTAGATATTGAACAAGTATTAAAGAAATTTATTGAGCATTATAATTTATTAGAAGATATTCCGTTTGCTAATTTGTTTAATGATTATTTAGAATATTCGCTGATAATTGGGAAAAGAATTGATTTTAATGGAAAACCATATTTAATAAAAGGAATAAGTGATTCGGGTAAGTTAATTATTGAGAATGATAATCAAACAAAATATATTAGTTTAAATGAGATTAGTATTAAGGATTTATATTAAGATGAATTTAAATATTAGAGAAATTTCTTTGGTTGCTATATTTCCGGCTTTAATGGCAGCAACAGCTGGGTTATCAATTCCACTTGGATCTTTACCCGCAATTTCACTACAGACAATTTTTGTATTTTTGGCCGCATTATTGCTTGGACCAAAACTTGGATCAATAAGTATGATAATTTATGTACTTATGGGAGCGATAGGTCTACCAGTTTTTAGTAATTATCGTGGTGGAATTTCTGTTTTATTATCAGATAGCGGCGGGTTTATTATTGGTTTTATTTTTAGTGCTTATTTTATTGGGATTATGAAAAACATAAAGTTTATAAATAAGAATTTTTTGTCTATTTTCACAATTTTACTTATTGGAAATTTGATTATATACATGTGTGGAGCGTCATATATTGCTTATATAACAAACGCCAGTTTACTGTTTACTTTAGGTCTTTTTACGCCATTCTTCATTGGTGATTTTATTAAAATCTTTATAGTGTTGTATGTATATTTTCGCATACGTAATCAAATAACGTATGAGCCCTCATTAATATGAAAATAAAAATGAAGGTTTGAACATCAAAATAATTTGACAAGCAATAAATATAAGGTTAAAATAGAATAAATTTATTATAAAGGAGGATATTATTATGGTATTTGAAAAACTACAACAAATTATAGTAGATGAATTAGGAGTTGAAGCAAATCAAGTTACACTTGATGCTGATATTAATGATGATTTAGGTGCAGATTCTTTAGACGCTGTTGAATTAGTAATGGCAATTGAAGATGAATTTGAAATAAAAGTAAGTGATGAAGTAGCACAAACTTTTAAAACTGTTAAACAAATAGTTGAGTTTATTGAAAGTTCAATATAAAGATTTTCGTGAGAAAATCTTTATTTGTTTTTACTGTTTAAAATATCTTTAAACTGAAAGATTTGGAGGAAATAACATGGATTTAAGACAAATAAGAAATCTTATGAAGGAATTTGAGGAATCAAAAATTCATAAGTTAGAAATAACCGATAAAGATTTTTCAATTAAGTTAGAAAAAGAAGATAATAAATTTTTTTCAAACCCTTCTGTTGGACCTGTTTCCTCTTTCACTGAATCAGTTCTTGTGAAAGAGGAAGGTCATGGAAATTATGTTGAAAATAGCAACTATATTATTAAGGCACCACTTGTAGGTACTTTTTATCAATCGCCATCCCCCGATAGTGAGCCTTTTGTTAGAGTAAATCAAAAGGTTTTAAAAGGAGATGTGCTTTTTATTGTTGAGGCAATGAAAGTAATGAATGAAATTACATCACCTGTTAGCGGAACTATCGTTAAAATTAATGCAAAGGATACAGCTATGGTTGAATTTGATCAGGTTGTTATGGAGATTAAAGAATAATGTTTCAAAAAGTATTAATTGCTAACAGAGGTGAAATAGCGGTAAGAATAATTCGTGCTTGTAAACAAATGGGAATTGAAACTGTAGCGATTTATTCTAATGCTGATAAAGATAGTTTACATGTACAAATAGCTGACGAATCAGTTTGTGTAGGTGGAGAAAAAAGCGCTGAATCTTATTTAAATATGGAAAATATTATTACCGCAGCAATCAGTAAAGGTGTGGAAGCAATTCATCCGGGATTTGGATTTTTGAGTGAAAATAGTAATTTTTCAAATCTTTGTGCTGAATGTGGAATCAGATTTATTGGTCCAAGTGGAAATGTAATTGATAAAATGGGAAACAAATCTAAAGCTAGAGAGATTATGATTGAAGCCGGTGTTCCAGTAGTACCAGGAAGTAATGGAGCATTGTCTAGCATTGATGATGCTAGAAATCTAGCTGTTAAGATTGGATTCCCTGTTTTAATTAAGGCTAGTGCCGGAGGTGGGGGACGCGGAATGCGTGTTGCCTATAATATTGATGAATTTAACAATGCTTATGAAACTGCTAAATCTGAAGCTGTTAATGCTTTTGGCGATGGAACAATGTATTTAGAAAAGTACATTATTAATCCTAAACATATTGAGTTTCAAATATTAGCAGATAAATATGGAAATGTTATTCATTTAGGTGAAAGAGATTGTTCAATCCAAAGAAGGAATCAAAAAGTAATTGAAGAAGCACCAAGTCTTATTGATAAAGAATTAAGAGATAAGATGGGTGAAATTGCCATTTTAGCTAGTAAAACAGTTAACTATGAAAATGCTGGAACAATTGAATTTCTTGTTAGTGGTAAAGATTTCTATTTTATTGAAATGAATACAAGAATTCAAGTAGAACACCCAGTAACAGAAATGATTACCGGAATTGATATAGTTAAGGAGCAAATTAAGATTGCAGCAGGGAAAGAATTAAGTATAAAACAAGAAGATGTTGTAATTAATGGTCATAGTATTGAATGTCGAATAAATGCTGAAGATCCTAAATTTGACTTTAGACCTAGCCCGGGAAAAGTTGGGCTTCTTCATGTTCCTAGTGGCCATGGTATTAGATTTGATAGTTTCATTTATACTGGATATCAAATACCACCATTTTATGATTCAATGTTAGGTAAAGTTATTGTACATGCTGACAATAGAGCTGAAGCAATCTTGAAAATGAGAGCTACATTAGAAGAACTAGTTATTGATGGAGTTAAAACAAATCAAGATTTTTGTTATATGATTTTAAATCATTCGGATTACATTAAAGGATCATTTGATACTGGTTTTATTGTTAAAGCAATTGATAACTTGTTAGGATATGATCAATATGAATAATTTAGTTAAAACTTTTGAGAGTAGAAGAAATCTTAAAAGTAAATATAAAAAAGCTCGTACTAAAAGTATCTCATTATCAAATAAAATTGATGTACCTAAGGGGCTTTATGAACAATGTCCATCGTGTAAAGAAACAGTGAATATGAAAAACACATTTGATAATAAATTTATTTGTAAAAATTGTGGTGAACATTTTCGAATTCGTGCTGTTGATCGTCTTAAAATTACTGTAGATCTAGAAACTTTTGTTGAAAAAGGACATGGATATATTACTTTAAATCCATTATTTATTGATGGATATGAAGAAAAAATAGCATCTTATAAAGAAAAAACTTCATCTGATGAAGCCTATATTTATGGATATGCTGAAATAAATTCTATTCCGACTGTCATTGGAGTAATGGATAGTTATTTTCTGATGGGGAGTATGGGTAGCGTTGTCGGTGAAAAAGTTACCAAAAGTTTTGAGTATGCAATGTATAAAAAATTACCAATTATTATCTTTACTGCATCTGGTGGAGCTAGAATGCAAGAAGGTATTTTTAGTTTGATGCAGATGGCTAAGACCAGCCAAGCTGTTCTTAAACATTCTGATATGGGATTACTATATATTAGTGTTTTAACTCATCCTACCACAGGTGGAGTTACAGCTAGTTTTGCATCTCTTGGTGATATTATTTTAGCTGAGCCAAATGCCTTGATCGGCTTTGCTGGTCCAAGAGTAATTGAACAAACCATTAATCAAAAACTACCAGAAGGATTTCAACGATCTGAATTTTTAGAAGAAAAAGGTTTTATTGATATAGTTGTAAATCGTAATGATTTAAAAGAAACTTTGACGCAACTTCTAAAACTACATAGGAGGAATCAATAATGAATATTTTGGCTAAAGAACGAAAAGTTCGTGAGTTAGAAAGTAAAATTGATGAACTAGGTAATAAAGAGGTAACTAATAAATTAAAGTTAGAAATTGAAAATTATAAAATAGAAGCAATGACTAATTTGACGTCTTGGGATCGTGTTTTGTTAGCAAGACATCAACTTAGACCAACAGCTAAAGAATATATTGAGTATATTTGTGATGATTTTGTCGAACTTCATGGTGATAGATTATTTCGTGATGATAAATCCATTATTGGAGGAATAGGTACAATAAATGGGAACATAGTTACGATAATCGCCCAACAAAAAGGGAAGAATTTAGATGAAAACTTAAAACGTAATTTTGCGATGCCTCATCCTGAGGGATACCGTAAAGCTTTAAGATTAATGAAACAAGCTGAAAAATTTAGAAGACCGATTATTACTTTAATAGATACGCCTGGTGCTTATCCTGGACTTGAAGCTGAAGAAAGGGGACAAGGAGAAGCTATTGCTAGAAATCTTCTTGAAATGAGTAATCTTACAGTACCGACAATCGCAGTTATTATTGGTGAAGGAGGTAGTGGAGGAGCTTTGGCTCTTGGTGTTACAAATAAAATGCTGATGCTTGAAAATTCTATTTATTCAATTCTCAGTCCTGAGGGGTATGCAACAATACTTTGGAAGGATGTATCCTTAGCTAATGAGGCAGCTGAAGTTATGAAATTAACAAGTTATGATTTAGAAGATTTTGAAATAATTGATAGAATAATTAAAGAGCCTCTAGGAGGAGCACATTTTAATAAAACTAAAACTTTTCAAAATACAAAACAAGCAATATTAGAAGAATTATATCAATTAAGAAAATTAACGGGAGAAGAGTTAAGAGACAGCAGAATGGAAAAATACCGTAAATTTGGATTTTTCCAACGATTTAATTACGATAATCTTTAGGAGAGTGTTAACATGATTTATACAAAAATAATTGGGACTGGAAGTTATGTTCCTAAAAAAACGATAACAAATGATGATTTAAAAGAATTCGTTGAGACTAACGATGAATGGATATTTTCAAGAACAGGGATAAAAGAAAGACATATAGTAACCGATGAAGAAACTGTTGATTTAGCAGAAAAAGCAGCTATAATTGCAATTGAAGATGCAAAAATAGATCCTAGTGAAATTGATTTATTACTTGTAGCTACAGTTACTCCAGATAATTATTTTCCAGGAGTAAGTCAATTGCTTCAATATAGATTAGGTTTACGTGAAATTATGGCTTTTGATGTGAATGCTGCTTGTAGTGGGTTTTTATATGTATTAAATATTGCTGATAAAATGATAAAAAGCGGTGCTTATAAGACAGCTTTAATTATTGGGGCAGAAACATTAACAAGATTAACTGATTGGCGCGACCGTAATACTTGTGTTTTATTTGGCGATGCTGCTGGGGCAATGATTATTACAAAAAGTGATACTAATAATATTAAAGATGTTATTTGTGGCGCTAGAGGAGATGTCGATGATTTATTGATTTGTAAAAGTGTGGATATTAAAGATCCTATTGTTAATGCTGCTAGCCAGCAAGATCACATTCATATGAAAGGTAGCGAAGTGTTTAAGTTTGCTACTCGTATTTTACCTAAAACAGTAAATGATTTATTACAAAGAAATGATATGGTTTTAGATGATTTAGATTCGATAGTTGCTCATCAGGCTAACGAAAGAATCATTAGAAAAGCAGCAAAAGATCTTAAATTTAGTATGGATAAAATGTTTTTAAATATAAGTCATTATGGAAATACATCATCTGCTAGTGTACCACTTGCAATTGATCGAGCAATTAAAACAAAATTCTTAAAAAAAGGTGATATATTTATCACCGTAGCTTTTGGTGGGGGTTTAACTTGGGGTGGAGCAATAATAGAATTTTAGGAGGATAAGGATGAAAGACATACGAGAATTATTAAATATTGAATATCCAATTATTCAAGGTGGAATGGCTAATATTGCAACTCATGAATTAGCCGCAGCAGTAAGTAATGCTGGTGGACTTGGTTTAATTGGTGCTGGAGGATGGGATGTTGATCGCGTTAGAGATGAGATTAGAAAAACAAAAGCATTAACTGATAAAACTTTTGGAGTTAATATTATGTTAATGAGTCCTTATGCTGAAGCAATAAGTGATATGGTTATTGAAGAAAATGTAAAAGTTATAACAACCGGGGCGGGTAATCCTGGTGTTTATATGAAAAAATGGAAAAAAGCAGGAATACGAGTGATTCCTGTTGTTCCTAGCGTGGCTTTTGCTAAAAGATTAGCTAGAGGTGGAGCTGATGCTTTGATTGTTGAAGGCACAGAAGCTGGAGGGCATATTGGACAAATAACAACTTTTACTTTAGTTCCTCAAGTATGCGATGTTGTTAATATTCCGGTTATCGCGGCTGGAGGAATTGCAGACAGTAGAGGATTAGATGCTGCTTTTGCACTTGGTGCACAGGGTGTTCAAATTGGAACAGTATTGCTCGCAAGTCATGAATGTCCAATTCACGATAACTATAAAAACAGAGTTGTTAAGGCGAAAGATACAGACACAGTAGTAACAGGGAGACATACTGGAGCTCCGGTTAGAGTAATTAAAAACAAAATGGCTAGAAAGTATTTAGAATTATCTAAATATAATAATATGAAATTAGAAGAACTTGAATTATTAACATTAGGCTCTTTAAAGAAAGCAGTTTTTGAAGGCGATATGGTAAATGGGAGTATTATGGCTGGACAAAGTGCTGGGCTAGTAAAAGAAATCAGAAGTGTAAAAGAGATACTAGATGATATCTTTATTAATAGTCGAGTTTATAAGGGGATTTTATAGTGAAAACAGCATTTATGTTTTCTGGGCAAGGTGCTCAGTATATTGGTATGGGAAAAGAATTATATGATAATTACGAAGTTGCTAAAGCAGTATTTAATCATGCTGATGAAATTCTCGGATATAGTATTAAAGACATAATATTCAATGATGCAGAAAAACTAAATGATACATTATATACTCAAGTTGCAATGTTTACTATTTATTATGCAACACTTGAGGTTTTAAAAAGTCATAATGTATACGCAAAATATAGTATAGGCTTATCACTTGGAGAATATGGAGCTTTTTTACATAATTGTATTTACAGTTTTGAAACTGGACTAAAAATATTAGAAAAAAGAGGACAGTTTATGTATGAAGCCTCACTCAATGTAAGTGGTAGAATGAGTGCTATTTTAGGACTTGATGCAAGTGTCTTAGAAAAGTTGGTAAATAGTGCAGAAGGGTACGTTAAAATTGCGAATTATAACACCTATGGTCAATTAGTGATTAGTGGTGAAGAAAGTGCTGTTTTGGAGGTCAACAAATTGGCTTTAAATAATGGTGCAAAAAGAGCAATTTTGTTAAATACAAGTGGTCCTTTTCATACTAGTTTAATGATCGAAGCAAGTCGTAAATTTGGTGAATATTTAAAGAGTGTTAAACTAAATGAACCTTGTAATAAATTATTATTAAATGTAACTGGTGATTTTTATAGAAACGATCTAAAAAAGAGTATGGAAAATCAAATTGTTAGTAGTGTCTATTTTTATCAAACTGTTGAAAAACTTATAAAAGAAGGTGTTGATACTTTCATTGAAATTGGACCTAAAAAAACACTATCTGGATTTGTTAAAAAGATAGATCGAAAATTAAACATTTTTAATGTTGAAGATATGGTTTCATTAGATAAATTACTTAAATTTTTAAAGGAGGAATAATATGAGTTCTTTTATAGATCAAACAGTTATTGTAACTGGTGGTAACACAGGTATTGGGAAAGAAATTTGTTTACATTTTGCTGCTTTGAAAGCAAATGTTGTAATCAATTATTTGTTTGAAGAAGAAAAAGCAATTGAATTGTTATCTAATATTGAAAAACTTGGTGCTAAAGGAATCATTGTAAAAGGTGATGTTTCAATATTTGAAGAAGCAAAAAACATTATTGATACTGCAATTAAAACTTTTGGAAAAGTTGATATTTTAGTTAATAATTCAGGGATTACAAGAGATAATTTAATGATGAGAATGAGTGAAGATGAGTTTGATAGTGTAATTAATGTTAATCTAAAAGGAACATGGAACATGTGCAAGAATGTAACAAGACATATGTTAAAAAATAGATCTGGTAAGATTATTAATATAGCTAGTGTTGTAGGGATTATGGGGAATGCAGGACAAGCTAATTATGTAGCTAGTAAAGCGGGAATTATTGGGCTTACTAAGTCTTTAGCTAAAGAGTTTGGATCAAGAGGAGTGACTTGTAATGCCGTAGCTCCTGGGTTTATTCAAACTAAAATGACAGATTCACTTACAGAAGAAGTTAAAGAATATTATTTAAAACAAATACCCCTTAATAAATTTGGAAATCCTCAAGATGTTGCTAATGCTGTAACGTTTTTAGCGGGGGATAAAGCAAGCTATATTACTGGTCAAGTTATCAGTGTTAATGGTGGAATGATTTAGTGAAACTTAAGCCATTAACGATAAATGATAAAGTAGTTAAGTTTCCAATTATACAAGGTGGTATGGGTATTAGAATTAGTTTAAACAAATTAACAAGTGCCTGCATGAATAGTGGTATTATAGCTACAATAAGTGCAGCACAACCAGGATTCTTAAATAAAAATTTTAGAAAGGATCCAATTGGTGAAAATAAGAAAGAATTAAAGAAAGAAATTAATAAAGCAAGAGCTAACTCAAAAGATGGAATTCTTGGTGTAAATTTAATGCACGCTGGGACTAACTTTCCTGATTATGCTAGTTTTTTAGCTAAACAAGATATTGATTTTATTGTTAGTGGAGCAGGGCTTCCATTAGATTTGCCAGAATATTTAGAGGGAAGCAATGTTAAAGGTGCTTTTATTATCTCAAGTGGTAGGGCTGCAAAAATACTGCTTAGAAGTTGGGATAGAAGATATCAATATATGCCAGCTTTTATCGTGTGTGAAGGGCCACTCGCAGGAGGTCATTTAGGATTTTCTAAGGAACAAATGGCTTCAGGAGATTATGATAGTTTAGAAAAAATTGTTATAGATACTAAAGAAGTAGTTCAGGATTATGAAAAAAAATATAATGTTAAGATTCCAATAATTGCTGGTGGTGGAATTCACGATGGACATGATATGGCTAAAATGATTAAAGTTGGAGCTGATGGTGTTCAAATTGCTACTAGATTTATTGCCACTTATGAATGTGATGTTAGTGAATCGTATAAACAAATGATTATCGATTCAAAAAAAGAAGACATAGTTACAGTAGCTAGCCCAGCAGGGTTGCCTGGAAGGGCTGTTCGAAATTTTTTAACTAAATCACTTGAAAAACATAATTTAGAACTCCATTACTGTGTTGATTGTTTGAAAACTTGTAAGAAGAAAGATATTCCTTATTGTATTACTGAGCAACTAGGCAATAGTACAAGTGGAGATAAAAATGGATTGATATTTACAGGTGCTAAAGCATATTTAATTAAAAAAATGGATTATATAGATAATATTGTTACTGAGATAATAAGAGATTGTAAAAAAGATCTTAAATTAAATGGAGGACTAATATGATGAAGAGAAGAGTTGTAGTTACTGGATTAGGAGCAATTAGCCCAATAGGAAACAATGTTAATGATATGTGGGAAAATGCAAAAAAAGGAGTTAACGGTATTGACTATATAAAACGCTTTGATACTAGTGAACTTGAGATTAAAGTAGCCGGAGAAATAAAAGATTATGACTTCGAAGCATTTTTTGGAAGAAAACAATTAAAGAGATTAGATCGATTTGTGCAGTTTGCATTAATCACTTCAAAAGAAGCGATTGATGATTCAAAATTAGATTTTGATAAAGAAGATATGGACACAATTGGAGTATATTATGGTAGTGGAATTGGTGGTCTTGAAACAATTGCTGAACAAGAAGATAAAGCAAAAACTAAAGGGTATCATCGTATTAGTCCTTTCTTTATCCCGAGTACTATAATCAATTTAGCTGCAGGGAATATTGCAATAGAATATGGCATTCATGGTATGGCTACATCAACTGTTACAGCTTGCGCTAGTGCTACTAACTCAATCGGTGATGCTTTTAGAGCGATAAGAGATGGATACCTTGATGTAATAATTACCGGAGGATGTGAGGCTAGTGTTATTCCTTTAGGAATTGGTGGGTTTAATGTTATGCATGCTCTAAGTACAACAAACGATCCCAAAACTGCTAGTAGACCATTTGACAAAAATAGAGATGGATTTGTTATGAGTGAGGGAGCCGGAACGTTGGTTTTAGAAGAGTATGAAAGAGCAATGGCTCGTGGAGCAAAAATATATGGTGAGATTGTTGGATATGGAGCAACTTGTGATGCAAGTCATATTACAAGCCCAGATCCTGAAGCAAATGGAGCGAGAAAGTGTATGGAAATGGCACTTCGAGATGGGAGAATTAAACTAACAGAAGTTGACTATATTAATGCTCATGGAACTTCGACTCCTCTTAATGATAAAACTGAAACTATGGCTATTAAAAAAACGTTTGGTGAACACGCTAAAAAAATAAGTGTTTCGAGTACTAAATCGATGACTGGTCACTTGCTTGGAGCAAGTGGGGCTGTGGAAGCAATATTTAGTATTTTAGCAGTTAAAGATAACTTTGTTCCTCCGACAATAAATTACGAGACATTTGACCCTGAATGTGATTTGGATTATACTGTAAATGTTGGGAAAGAAAAAAATATTGAAGTAGCGATTAGCAACAGTTTAGGATTTGGTGGGCATAATGCCACTATCGCATTTAGAAAATTCAGGGGGTAAAAGTTATGAAATTAAATAGTAATCAAATTCAAGAAATTATACCGCATCGTTTTCCGTTTTTACTCATTGATAAAGTAATCGAACTTGATCCAGGGAAATCATGTGTGGCTATAAAAAATGTTACTGTAAACGAAATGTATTTCATGGGACATTTTCCTAATGAACATATTATGCCTGGTGTCTTAATAGTTGAAGCTTTAGCACAAGCAGGAGCAGTTATTATTCTTTCTGTGGAAGAAAATAAAGGTAAAATTGCTTATTTTGCTGGGATTGATAAATGTAAATTTAAACGTAAGGTTATACCTGGAGATACATTAAGACTTGAAGTAGAAATTACAAAACAAAAAGGACCAATTGGATTTGGAAGAGCAACAGCTACTGTGGACGGTGAAGTCGCAGTTGTTGGTGAAATAAAATTTGCAATAGGACAATAAAAAGAGGACACCAGTCCTCTTTTTTGTTTAAATAGGGGGTTTCGCCCAAAAATATCTATTTTGCATACTTACTATATGGTATAATGTTACTATCGTAAGTTAGTAAGGATGATGTTTGTGAAGAAATTAGAAAGCTTTTTAAAACAGATTCAAAATGCTAAAATATTAGATGTAGGAACAGGGAATGGAAATTTTATTAGAATTATCACTGCTTTAGTAGATGATTATTCAGAAATTATTGGGATTGATTTATTAGATGGTGTTATTGAAGGATGTAAAGAGAGCTTTGAAGATAGTCGAATTAACTTCTTTAAAATGGATGCTTTAAATATGGATTTTGAGGAAGGTACTTTTGATTTGGTTTGTCTTTCAAATTCACTTCATCATCTAGAAGAAGTTGAGGATATGATAAGAGAGATGGAAAGGGTGTTAAAACCTGGAGGAGCTCTTATTTTTTGTGAAATGATGAGTAATAATTTAACAAAACGTCAGAAAAGTCATTTATTAATCCATCATTTTGCTGCTGAGATAGATCGTGAACGTGGAAGTTATCACGGTGATACTTTCACGAATAATGAAATATTAGAAATATTAAATGAGAAAAGTATATTAACTATAAAAGATGCATGGGATTTAACATATCCAAAAAGAGATAGTAATTCAGAGGAAGAAATTGAATGGTTGTCTGAAACTATTGATCGAGTTAAAGAAGGAATAAAAGATATAGAGAGAAAGAAATATTACGAAAAAAAGGCTGATAAAATAAAAAAACATATTAATAAATATGGGTTTGATTCTGCAACTCAATTAATGGTGGTGTTAAAATGAAACTATTAAAAATATTTGATAAAAGAGACAAACTACTTGGTCATCGACCAATTATTTATCGAGACAGTGTACGAGCAATTATTTTAAAATATGGTAAGATATTATTAGTGTATTCTGAACAATCAAAAGAATATAAATTTCCTGGTGGAGGGGTAAATGAACACGAGATTAGACATATTGCTCTAAGGAGAGAGGTTTTAGAAGAAGTTGGTAAGAAGGTCAGCAGTGTTAATGAGAGTTTGGGATATATTGATCAAATCTATAATGATGTATACGACGAAAGAAAATATTTCTATTTGAGATCTTTCTATTATTTTTGCGAGGTTTATGATGAAGATTATGATCAAAATTTAGAAATTTATGAAAGAAATTTAAAGTTTGTTCCAAAGTGGGTAACTTTAGAAGAAGCAATAAAAGTTAATCAAAAGAAATTTGATGATGGTAGTGAATATTATTGGACAGAAAGAGAACTTTTTGTTCTCAAGTTACTTAAGGAGATGAGACCATGAGAGGTTTTGAAAAAGCAAAGGCATATCAACATTTAGATTTTGATATGCCAAAAAGATGTACTCAACATAGCGCTGGTTATGATATCGCAATAATTGAAGATATTGAAATAAAACCTGGAGAAATAAAGTCTGGTGTTACAGGATTAAAAGTATTTATGAAAGATGATGAAGTACTAATGCTTTATCCAAGAAGTAGTTTACCAAGAAGATATCATTTGACTATTCCAAACAATGTTGGGATTATCGATAAGGATTATTACGAAAATCAAGATAATGACGGTGCTGTTTTTGTTTCTTTGTACAATTTCGGAACTGAAACTGTTTATTTATTGAAAGGGGAAAGAGTTGCTCAAGGTATCTTTCAAAAATATTTAGTTAGTCCAACTGAAGAGTGTGTTACTAACGTTAGAAATGGTGGGTTTGGAAGTACAGGAAAATAATTATTCTTTCCATTGACAAGTATCTTTTTTAAGCATAGAATTATAGAGTAGATATTAGGTGTCGTAAGACATAACAGGGAATTGAGTTAAAATCTCAAGCTGTCCCAGCAACCGTAAGAAGGACGAAATGCAAAATACCACTGCTTAACAGCGGGAAGGTGCATAGTAGGATGAATTCAAGCCGGTAGACCTACCTAGTGATCTAATAAATAGTATTACTCCTGGGTCGAGAGTATATCGTTTGTTTAACTGTTCACTTTTATAGTTATATAACGTTTAATCATCCGGGAGGATGGTTTTTTTATTTTCATATAAATTAGAAGGAGGACATTATGAAAAAACTATTCTCTATAGCATCTGTGTTTTTACTTATTTTAGTATTAGCAGGATGTAGCGAATTAGATTTATTACAACAAGATTTAGATTTACAAATTGCAACAATCGAGGAATTAGAAGAAGAAATTGCAACACTTACAGAAACTGTAGCTTCAAGTGAATCTGAAGTTTCAGATTTAGAAGAAACAATCCTTTCTCTTCAAGAACAACTTAGTGATTTACAAGACCTAGTATTTGATAATGTAATAACTTTTACATTAACAGATGAATATGGGTTATTTACCAGTAAAACCATTGGATATAATGATGATTATACTGGAAACCTATTTGACATCTTAAATAATAATTTCACATTAGAATATAGTGTCACTGATTATGGAAATTATATTACTTCTATCGATCATTTAAATCCTAAAACTGGAGCGTTTATTTCATTCTCTAAAAATGGAGAAGCATCAACGGTAGGGGTTGAAACCAGTACATTTGATGATGGTGACATATTAAGCTTTGAAGTAATGTGGTGGGATATGACACAGAAGGCAGTAGATGATGCTATACAGTTGTTTTTACTTAATCAGGCAAGTGATTATGTAAATACAACAACAGTTGATTACAATGTTATCTCAGCATTATATTTACTTGGGATAGTAGATGAATTTGTTACTGATTCTGAAGTAGAAACATTAGTAAATGGATTAACAATTACAACTGTTAATGATTATTTTAAAGCAATTATAAAATTACAAAGCGTTGGAGTAAATACCGATGTTTTAGTTACTGATTTAAATACAATAGTAACAGTTGGCGCTTATGGACAAACAGCTTATGGATTACTTGCTTTAGATAGTAATAGTCATACAGTTGATTATAGTTCATTTGTTACAAGTGCGTTAGTTGATTTAGAAACAACATCACCTTATGATTTAGGACTTGATGCTGGTGGAGTTAGTTTATTGGCATTGAGTAATTATACTGATGAAACAGGAGTTTCTGATTTAATTACTGAATATGCTACATGGATTAGTACATCACAACTAGACTCTGGAGGAGTTATAACAAGAGATGTTACTTGGGGAGGTACTGTTTATCCTGGAACTGAAAATGCAGCGAGCATATCACAAGTTGTTTTAGGACTAGTTGCTAATGGGATTGATCCAGTAGGAACAGATTATACAATAGTGGATAATAACTTAATTACAAGATTACTTGAATACCAAACAGCTACAGGATCATTTGATTGGGCATTTGGTGATGAATATAGTGAAGATCTTCTTTTCAGTACACCTCAAGCTTTTTTAGCGTTAGTTGTTTATCAAACTTATGCTAATACCTATACCGCAGTAAACCCATTTAATTTTAGTTGATAGAAAGAAGTGAAAAAGATGCAAAAATACATATTAACTGTAGTAGCTATAGTAGTTTTAATATTGGGATTTTTCGCTTTTTCAAAAAATTATAATGATGAATTAGGTGAAATTACAATTATTGTAATTGATGAAATGGGTGATACTATTTCAAATAAAACATATAAATTCACCGCCTCAGATTCGCTTTTCTCTATTTTAGATGAAGAGTTTGAAGTCGGATGTGCGGATAGTTCTTATCATATTACAACAGATTGTGAACCATTACTTTATGGAAGTAGAGTTATCTTGAAAATAGATACCCTTGAAACAGACTGGCTAAATAATTATATTGGAATATATGAGAATGATGAATATTCCAATCTGGGAATTGATTTGATATCTTTAAATGATGGAGATGTCTTTCGATTTGAATATAAAGAAGTAGGAGATGATGAATAATGGAAACTAGAAGATTATTAATGGTCGCTTTAGCAATTGCTATCATTTTTACTCAAGAACAATTGTTAATGTTTATTCCAAATGTTCAATTAACGGTTTTATTAATTATTCTCTTTGTAAGTGTTTTTAGTTTTAAAGAGAGTATTATGATGATTACTTCTTATGTCTTTTTAGATAGTTTATATATGGGAGGATTTAATATTTTCTATATGGTTCCAATGATGTTAGCTTGGTATTTAATACCAATTAGTTATCATACTATTTTAAGAAAAACTAAAAATGAAACCAAATTAGCGTTGTTTGCATTTGTTTTTGGATTTGTTTATGGTTGGATGTATATTCCTTTCAATATGATTCAAACAGGCATTTCGAAGTTCATACCTTATCTCCTTGCCGATTTACCATTTGAGATAGTTATGGCAATAACTGGATTTTTAACAGTTCTTTGGATGTATAAACCATTATACAAAGTCTTAAATGATGTTGTAATGATTAATAAGTCAGCAGTAGTTAAAACTTATAAGTAAACTTAAACAAGCCCAAGTGGCTTGTTTTCTATATTATAATAAATATTTAATAAGAAATTAACAAATCTCTTGCTAATTAAATGATTATTTGTTAAAATAATAAAGCCGTAAAAATACACACACATTTAGAGTGTTTAGCCCTGAGCTGCTTAGAAGTGGTGGCTAAATATGTAGATAAATGTGGAGGCAAATCAAAAGGAGGAATCAAAATGGCTGTAATATCAATGAAACAGTTACTTGAGGCTGGTGTTCATTTCGGACATCAAACTCGCCGTTGGAATCCTAAAATGGACAAGTATATCTATACAAGTCGAGGTGGGATTCATATTATCGATCTACAAAAAACTGTAGGGTTTATCGATGAAGCTTATGCTAAATTATTAGAAATTGGAAAAAATGGTGGAAAAATCTTATTTGTAGGAACCAAAAAACAAGCTCAAGACGTAGTTAAAGAAGAAGCAATTAGATCAGGACAATACTATGTTTCACAAAGATGGCTTGGAGGAACACTTACAAACTTCAAAACTATTAGAAAAAGTATTAGAAAATTACATGAAATTAATAGAATGGAAAAAGATGGAACGTTTACACGTTTACCTAAAAAAGAAGTTATAGGGTTAAAAAAACAATTGGAAAAATATGAAAAATTCTTAGGTGGAATTAAAGATATGAGAACTTTACCTCAAGCTATTTTCGTTGTTGATCCAATGAAAGAAAAAAATGCAGTTCTAGAAGCAAGAAAATTAAAAATTCCTGTATTTGGAATCGTTGATACAAATTGTGATCCTGATTTAGTAGATGTAATTATTCCTGCTAATGATGATGCAATTAGATCAGTAAGATTAATTGTTGGTAAATTAGCTAACGCATTTATCGAAGCTACTGGTGGAGAAATTATTGAAACCGTAGTTGAAAGACCAGCTCAAACTAGACCTGAATATAAAAAACCATATGACAAAAACAGAAAACCATATGATAAAAACAGAAAACCATATGAAGGAACAAAAAAACCATATGAAGGAACAAAAAAACCATATGAGGGAACAAAAAAACCATATGAAGGAACAAAAAAACAATTCAATAAAGATAGAAAACCATTTATCCAAAGTAGAAAACCAATTTCTGAAGCAAAAGCTGAAACAAAACCTGTTACACCAGAAGTTAAACCAACTGTAAAAGTTGAAACAAAACCAGTGGTTAAACCTGTTGTTAAACCAGTGGTAAAAAAAGAAGTAGTTAAACCTGTAGTTAAGCCAGTGGTAAAAAAAGAAGTTAAACCAGTGGTAAAAAAAGAGGTAGAACCTAAAGTTGTAGAAGAAGTAAAAGTTACGGCAAAAGTTAGTGTTGATTATTCAAGTATGAAAGTTACTGAATTAAAAGCATTAGCAAAAGAAAAAGGATTAACTGGATATTCAAAACTTAGAAAAGCAGAATTAATTGAAGCTTTGAAATAATATAAAAAGAGCTTTTGGGCTCTTTTTTTACTGGAAACAAGCATATAAATAATTGAATAAAAGGGCATTTTATGATATTATAATCTTTGAAAAGAACTTAGGAGGAATAGTTATGGTAATAACTGCTAGCATGGTAAAAGAATTAAGAATGAAAACTGGTGCAGGGATGATGGATTGTAAAAAAGCATTGACTGAAACTAGTGGTAATATGGATCAATCAATGGATTGGTTAAGAGAAAAAGGAATTGCTAAAGCGGCTAAAAAAGCTGATAGAATTGCAGCTGAAGGATTATGTAGTATAGTTGTAAAAGGTAACGAAGCAATTATCTTTGAACTTAACAGTGAAACAGATTTTGTAGCAAAAAATAAAGAGTTTTTAGAATTATTAGACACATTGGGAAATGTTATTATTAATAGTAAAGCAGAAAATACTGAAGAAGTATTAAAAATGGAAATTGATGGAAAAGACATCGAGAGAGTACTTGTTGATGCTACTTCAAAAATTGGAGAAAAATTATCTTTAAGAAGAGTATCTAGAATATTCAAAACAGATAAGGACAATTTTGGAGCTTATAAACATATGGGTGGAAGAATTGTTACTTTAGTTGTGCTTGAAGGAGCATCTGAAGAAGTTGCAAAAGATATCGCAATGCATGTAGCTGCTATTAATCCTAAATATATCGATAAATCAGAAATTAGTGAAGAAGTAATTGCTCATGAAAGAGATATGCTAACAAAAGAAGCACTTAATGAAGGAAAACCAGCAAACATAGTTGAAAAAATGGTTATTGGTAGATTGAATAAATACTTAAAAGAAATTTGCTTATTAAATCAACCTTTCGTTAAAAACCCAGATTTAACAGTTGAAGCTCATGTTAAACAAGTAGGTGGAAATATCTTATCTTTCTTACGTCTTGAAGTTGGCGAAGGAATTGAAAAAAGATCTGATGATTTCGCTGAAGAAGTTATGAGTCAAATTAATAAATAAAACTAATATTAGGGCACTTTTTGGTGTCCTATATTTATAGAGGGAGGTAAAATAATGGAAGCTAAAAAACGTGTAATTATTAAGTTGAGCGGTGAAGCACTTAGAGGAGATAACTATCGAGTTATTGATCCTTTACGTGTTAGAGAGATTGCTTATGAAATTAAAGAAGCTTACGATTTAGGGAATTTAGAAATTGGTGTAATTATTGGTGGAGGAAATATTTGGCGTGGCCAAATTGCTAGTGAAATGGGCTTTGAAAGAAGTAGTGCTGATTACATGGGCATGATAGCTACAATAATGAATGCACTAGCACTTCAAAATGCACTTGAAGAATTAGGCATTGAGACAAGAACTATGAGTAGCTTAAACATTCCTCAAGTTGCCGAACCTTATATTAGAAGAAAAGCATTAAGTAATTTAGAAAAAGGTAGAATTGTAATTTTTGCAGGGGGAACAGGAAATCCATATTTTTCTACTGATACAACTAGTGCACTTCGTGCCGCAGAAATTGGTGCTGATTTTGTTTTAATGGCTAAAAATGGTGTTGACGGGGTTTATGATAAAGATCCAAAAAAACACAAAGATGCCAAAATATATATATCTTTAACTCATCAAGAATTACTAGAAAAGAAATTAAAAGTAATGGATTCAACTGCTGCAGCTTTGTGTAGAGATAATGGAATTAGTATTATTGTCTTTGATATGAATGAACACGGAAATATTAGAATTGCTGCTAGTGGTAAAAAAATAGGAACACTAATTTATTAAAGGAGGGTACTGATATGCCTGAAATGGTTCTTTTAGAAACTGAAGAAATAATGGAAGATCGTATTAAAGTGTTACAACATGATTTTGCAAAAGTACGTACTGGTCGTGCTAATCCAAAAATGTTAGATGACGTTAAAGTAGATTATTATGGTGCTTTAACTCCTTTAAGTCAGATTGGGAATATTAGTGTACCAGAACCTACTCAAATAATAGTTAAACCATATGATAGAAGTATTATTAATGTCGTGGAAAAAGCTATTATGGCAGCTAATTTAGGATTTAACCCAAGTAATGAAGGAACACAACTTCGTATTGTGCTACCATTACTTACGACAGAAACAAGACGAGAACTTACAAAACATGTTAAAAAAATGGGTGAAGAAGCAAAAATAAGTATTAGAAGTGCAAGAAGAGATGGTAATGATGCAATTAAGAAATTAGAAAAGAAAAGTGAAATTTCTGAAGACGATTGCAAAGGTTATCAAGAAGATATTCAAGAACTTACTGATAGTTACGTGAAACAAATTGATGAATTAGTGAAACAAAAAGATATTGACATCATGAGTATATAGAGACTACATATTGTAGTCTCTTTCTTATAGATAAATTGTGGATTTTATAGTATAATGATATATTGTAAATGAGGTGTTATTATGAGTTTAGAGAAAAGAGTAATGAGTAAATATATTCCTGCCCATATCGCAATTATTTTAGATGGTAATGGGCGTTGGGCTCAAAAATATAATTTTATACGTACTATAGGACACAAAAAAGGTGCTGAAAATTTAAAAGATATGGCACTTATTTGTAATGAAGTTGGTATTAAAGTATTGAGTGTTTACGCTTTTAGTACTGAAAACTGGAATAGATCTAGTAGTGAAGTTGAATATTTAATGAAATTACCTCGAGAATTTGAAGAAACATATAAAGGAAAATTTAAGGACAAAGGTATAAGGGTTATCTTTTCAGGAAGAAGAGATCGTTTTAGTAAAGAAAATAGAGAATTAATATTAAAAACTGAAAAAAAGACAAAAGATCGAAAAGGACTAATTTTAAATGTTTGTTATGATTACGGAAGTCATACTGAAATAATTGAAGCAGTAAAGCAAATCAGTAATAAATATAAGAATAACGAAATAGAATTAGAAGATATTAATGTTGAATTAATGGATAATCATTTATATACAAAAGATCTTCCTCCGCTAGATTTATTAATTAGAACATCAGGGGAATTAAGAATTAGTAATTACTTTTTATGGCAACTTGCTTATAGTGAACTATATTTCACTAAGAAGTTATGGCCTGAATTCAATCGAAAGGAATTATTTAAGGCTTTAGATAATTTTCAAAAAAGAAATCGTCGCTATGGCGGAATTAAGGAGAAAGAATAATGAATACTAGAGTGAAAACCGCAGTCTTTCTTGTACTATTTTTTGTACCTGCGTTTGTAGTTGGTGGATGGATATTAGATACTGTACTTGTATTACTTGGATTAATTGCTACTTACGAACTTTTTAACATGTTTAAAATCAAATCCAATACACCTCAAGTAGTTTTAATAATTGAAATGTTATTGAGTGCTACATTATTCTTTTTAATTAGTTATCATTATAAGAATTTACTTGATCTTGAGTTAGTCTTTTATGCACTAATGGCAGTTATTATTATTGGAGCATTATTACTTGTTTTAAAAGAAAATTTTGAAACTGATGATTTTGGAAGATACTTAGTTACAATTCTTTATCCGGCTATTGGGTTTAGCGCACTAAGTGCTTTGAGATTTTTATCTTTAGAAATAGTTGGATTCTTATTTATTATTACTAGTATGACAGATATGTTTGCTTATTATGTTGGAATAAATTTTGGTAAGCATCGTTTAGCTGCGAAAATAAGCCCTAAGAAATCAATTGAAGGAGCTCTTGGTGGAATCTTCTTTGCTGTGCTGTTTGCTGTAGGATATATCTATTTATTTAATTTAGATTCAATTGGAAATATCAATTTAAATATTTGGAAAAGTATTATTTTAATTATTGTGATTTCTGTCTTCGGACAAGTTGGTGATTTAGTGGCTTCAAAGCTTAAAAGAGGATACGGAATAAAAGATTTTAGTAATTTATTCCCTGGACATGGTGGAGTGATGGATCGATTTGATTCGGCGATACTTGCAGGAATTATTTTAATCTTTATTAGTGAAGTAGTTGGGTTACTATGAATCTATTTATTTTAGGAGTAACTGGTAATATTGGAAAACAAACTCTAGATGTTGTTAGAACATCTAAAAATAAGTTTAAGGTAGTGGCAGTATCTGGAAACACAAACTTGAAGAAAATGAAGGATATTATTAATGAGTTTAGTCCTAAATATGTTAGTATGGGAAAAAGAGATGATATTCTTAAACTACAAGAACTTTATCCGAATATCGAATTTGGATACGGTATTGAATCACTTATTAAGGTAGTAACCTATGGGGGACTTGGCGAAGATTTAGTTGTTAATGCTTTAGTTGGAAGTGTAGGATTAAAACCAACGATTGAAGCAATTAAAAAAGGCCGAAATATTGCTTTAGCTAATAAAGAAACACTAGTTATTGGCGGAGAGATAATCAACGAGTTATTAAAAGAACATAATGTTAAAATTATTCCTGTAGATAGCGAACATTCTGCGATTATGCAGTGTCTAAATGGAGAAGATTTCTCAACTATAAAAAATATTATTATTACTGCTTCCGGAGGAAGTTTCAGAGATAAAACAAGAAAAGAATTAAGAAATGTTACAGTACATGATGCTTTAAATCATCCGAATTGGTCGATGGGCGCGAAAGTTACAATAGATTCTGCAACGATGATGAATAAGGGGCTTGAAATAATTGAGGCTCACTATTTGTTTAATGTTGATTATGATCATATTAAGACAGTCATGCATCGGGAAAGTATTGTTCATTCCTTAGTGGAATTTCATGATACATCTGTGATTGCTCATTTAGGTAATCCAGATATGAGAGTACCAATTAGTTACGCTCTTAATTATCCAAGTAGGGCGCAATATAATGGAAAATCATTAGACTTAGTAAAGATGGGAAAACTACATTTTGAAGAATTGCCTTATTCAAAATATCCGTTATTGAAAATGGCAATTGATGCCGGTAAAAGTAAGGGATTAAATCCTACCACTTTGAACGCAGCTAATGAGGCTGCGGTTAATTTATTTTTGAACGGTAAGATTACATTTTTACAAATTGAAGAAATTATTAGAGAGTGTTTAGATGTATTTAAAAATGATTTAAATATTACTCTTGATAAAATATTAGATAGAGACTTGAAAGTGAAAGACTATACTTATAAGAAATATAGTTAGAGGACATAAAGATGACGATTTTAATTAATATTATTGTATTTATATTTGTTTTAGGATTAGTAATTGTTATTCATGAATTGGGACATTTTATCATGGCAAAAAGAGCGAATATCTTATGCCATGAATTTAGTCTTGGAATGGGACCAATCTTATGGAGCAAAAGAGTAAATGAGACATTATATTGTATCAGATTAATACCGATAGGTGGATACGTTATGATGGCTGGAGAAGAGATTCAAGATGAAGTTATAAAAGAGGGACAAACTGTTAGATTGATCTTTGATGATTTTAATAACATTGAAAAAATCATTCTTGACCATGATAATGAAAAATATGAACAATATGAAAAAGTAACTGTTTATAATGTTGATTTAAAAGGGGAAAACAATGAACCTCTTCAGTTAAATGATTATACTGTAAAAAGAAATGCTTTCTATGTTTTTAAAAATAGAGAATTACAAATTGCACCAGTTGAGAGAAGTTTTGAATCAAAAACTAAATGGGAAAGATTTCTAGCAATGTTTGCTGGTCCATTTATGAATTTTGTTTTAGCGTTTTTTATTTTCATTATAGTAAATTTAATTGTAGGTTTTCCTAATATGGACAATACAGTGCTAGGCACTATTGAGCCTGATTATCCAGCTGCAGAAGTGCTTGTCGAAGGTGATAAAGTGCTTAGTATTGACCGGGTAAATGTTTATTCTTGGGATGATATTTCTGTGGCTCTAGATGAAAACCCAACTGATAGATTAGTTGAGTTTGTAATACTTCGTGATGGAGTTGAAGAAACAGTACATGTTACGCCAATTATTTTCTTTTATACTGTAGGATTTCATAGTAAAGAAGGAATACTAACTGAACTTGCTTTAGGAGAAGTGAATCCTGAAACTAGAGCGGGGAAAGCGGGATTTTTAGAAGACGATGTAATTTTGACCATTGATACTTTAGCTATGAATACTTGGGCAGATATTGCTACTAGTTTTAATAATAATGTTTATGGTAACGAAATGATAATAGAGGTTTTAAGAGGGACAGAAACTATTGAAATTTCAATAACTCCTTATAACCATGATTTAGTGATTTCACAAGGATTAAATGTTGTTGATAGTTTTGTTGGTATTTCACCGATTTACGAGTTTGATTTCTTTAGAAGTTTTACTGCAAGCGGACAAAATATTAGAACATCTGCGGCAATGATTTTTACAACATTGGATCTTTTATTTAGTAATGACCAAGTTGGTGTTGGAGATTTAGCAGGACCTGTTGGAATTTATTCTATAACATCACGTGCTCTAAGCGCTGGGTTTATATCATTCTTAACTTGGACAGCTTTGCTTAGTGTTAATTTAGGAGTAATAAATTTATTACCTATTCCGGCACTTGATGGTGGAAGATTAGTCTTTTTAGGATATGAAGCAATTACTAATAAAAA
Source organism: Mycoplasmatota bacterium (assembly GCA_030600605.1). Classification (GTDB taxonomy): domain Bacteria; phylum Bacillota_I; class Bacilli_A; order Izemoplasmatales; family Izemoplasmataceae; genus JAFGXW01. The sequence goes on along the minus strand of JAUVLT010000001.1, from coordinate 38,389 downwards.
GCCGAATCGTCGTGTTGAAAATACACTTCATTATGCAATGTATATTATGCTGTTAGGATTGTTTGTGTATATTACATTTAATGATATTTTAAGATTATTTAATATAAGATAGAGGTGACGTATATGAAACAAAGTTTATTGTTTGTACCTACCTTAAAAGAGGCTCCTAAGGATGCTGAGGTAAAGAGTCATAAATTAATGAGTAGAGCAGGTTTAATTAAACAAGTTGCTGCTGGTATTTATACTTATTTACCACTTGGGTATAAAGTTATTCAAAATATTGAAAGAATTATTAGAGAAGAATTAGAGAAGATTGATGCTAGTGAATTATTAATGCCTGCATTGCAACCGAGTGACTTGTGGAAAGAGTCAGGCAGATGGGAAAAATATGGTCCTGAATTAATGAGACTACAAGATCGTAAAAACCGTGATTTTTGTCTTGGGCCAACTCATGAAGAAGTAATTGTTCAAGTTGTTAGAGATTACGTAAATTCTTATAAAAAATTACCTTTAGCACTTTATCAAATTCAAACAAAATTTAGAGATGAAATGAGACCTCGATTTGGACTTATGCGCGGTAGAGAATTCATTATGAAAGATGCTTATACTTTTAGTGCTACAGCTGAAGATTTAGATGTTTGGTATAAAAAATTCTCTAAAACTTATATTGATATTTTTAAAAGATGTGGACTAGATACCAAAATAGTTAATAGTGATGTTGGCCAAATTGGTGGGGACGAAGCTGATGAATTTATGGTTATGAGTGAAGTTGGAGAAGATAGTATTACTTATTGTGATATGTGTGATTATGCTGCTAATCAAGAACATAGCGGACTTGTTGAGGGGGATCCTTGCCCTGTATGCGGTGCTCCAATAAAAGTAGCAAAAGGTATTGAAGTTGGAAATATCTTTAAACTTGGTACAAAATATAGTGAATCAATGAACGCTAAGTTTATTGATAGTGATGGGTCTTCAAAGCCAATGATTATGGGATGTTACGGACTGGGTATTAGTAGAACATTGATGGCAAGTGTTGAACAACATTCAACTGAAAGTGGTATATTATGGCCAAAAGAAATTTCACCTTTTCAAATTCATATTGTGCCAGTCAATTTAAAAGATGAATTTCAAAGAGAATTATCTTATGAAATTTATAATAATTTAAGAGGAAAAGGTATTGAAGTTTTACTAGATGATAGATATGAAAGAGCCGGGGTTAAATTTAAAGACGCTGATTTAATTGGGATACCTTATAGGATTATTGTTGGTAAGGACTCTGGTGAAGGAAAAATTGAGTTTATAAACAGATATACAGACATAAAAAAACTAATAAATAAAACTGATATTTTAGACTATATATAATATAGAAATAAAAGCCTCCAAAAATGGGGGCTTTTGTATGTAATATAGGGATAGAATAAATAGTTTAGAATATATAATTAAAAAATATAAAAAAGGTATTGACAAAAGTGCTAGAATTTTATATACTTTTAATTGCGGTGAAATAAAGCCACATATGGTTTTAAGCACCGTTTAATTATGCTTATTTGAAAGAAATATTTTACTATTTATAGTAGTATAAAAACTTTTGTAAAATTGTTGACAAGTAAGCGTGAAGATAATATACTCTTTATTGCAGTGCAAAATATTTCGTCAGAAATTAACTGTGAAAAGAAGTAAGAAAAACACACGAAAAATAATCAAAAGTGTTGACATAGTATTCTAATTATAGTAGAATATTAAACGCACGCTAAGATTATCGTGCGACCAATTAGGTCTTTGAAAACTGAATAGAACAAGTCAATTTGAGTTTAGGAAAAAATACTAAAATAGTAAGAATCAAAACAATTCATAAATTATGGAGAGTTTGATCCTGGCTCAGGATAAACGCTGGCGGCATGCCTAATACATGCAAGTCGAACGAGCTCTTTTAGAGCTAGTGGCGAACGGGTGAGGAACACGTAAGAAACCTACCCCACAGACGAGGATAACTATTGGAAACGATAGCTAATACTGGATAGGACATTTGATCGCATGATCTTATGTTTAAAGGTGCTTTCAAGCAGCACTGTGGGATGGTCTTGCGCTGCATTAGCTAGTTGGTAAGGTAACGGCTTACCAAGGCGACGATGCATAGCTGGTCTGAGAGGATGAACAGCCACACTGGGACTGAGACACGGCCCAGACTCCTACGGGAGGCAGCAGTAGGGAATTTTCGGCAATGGGCGAAAGCCTGACCGAGCAATGCCGCGTGAATGATGAAGGTCTTCGGATCGTAAAGTTCTGTTGTTAAGGAAGAACACGCAGTCTAGGAAATGATTCTGCGCTGACGGTACTTAACCAGAAAGCTCCGGCTAACTACGTGCCAGCAGCCGCGGTAATACGTAGGGAGCGAGCGTTATCCGGAATTATTGGGCGTAAAGCGTGCGTAGGCGTTTTGTTAAGTCAAATGTGAAAGCCCCCAGCTTAACTGGGGAGAGTCATTTGAAACTGGCAGAATTGAGTACGGCAGAGGTTAGTGGAATTCAATGTGTAGCGGTGGAATGCGTAGATATATTGAGGAACACCAGTGGCGAAGGCGGCTAACTGGACCGGAACTGACGCTAAGGCACGAAAGCGTGGGGAGCAAACAGGATTAGATACCCTGGTAGTCCACGCCGTAAACGATGAGAACTAAGTGTTGGGGTTACCCAGTGCTGAAGCTAACGCATTAAGTTCTCCGCCTGGGGAGTACGACCGCAAGGTTGAAACTCAAAGGAATTGACGGGTCTCCGCACAAGCGGTGGAGCATGTTGTTTAATTCGAAGATACGCGAAGAACCTTACCAGGTCTTGACATCTTCTTGATCGCTATAGAGATATAGTTTCCCTTCGGGGCAAGAATGACAGGTGGTGCATGGTTGTCGTCAGCTCGTGTCGTGAGATGTTGGGTTAAGTCCCGCAACGAGCGCAACCCCTATTGATAGTTGCTAACATTAAGTTGAGGACTCTATCGAGACTGCCAGTGATAAACTGGAGGAAGGTGGGGATGACGTCAAATCATCATGCCCCTTATGACCTGGGCTACAAACGTGCTACAATGGCCAGTACAGAGAGTTGCCAAACCGCGAGGTGGAGCTAACCTCCAAAACTGGTCTCAGTTCGGATTGAAGTCTGCAACTCGACTTCATGAAGTTGGAATCGCTAGTAATCGTGGGTCAGAATACCACGGTGAATACGTTCTCGGAGATTGTACACACCGCCCGTCATACCATGAAAGTCTGTAACACCCGAAGTGTGTGGCCTAACCAGCTTGCTGGAGGGAGCACCCTAAGGTGGGATAGATGATTAGGGTAAAGTCGTAACAAGGTATCCCTACGGGAACGTGGGGATGGATCACCTCCTTTCTAGGGAGAAAGATAAAATTGTAACATCAATTCTTTACCTAAACTTCAAAAGTACATTGTTCTATTTGGTTTTGAAAGACTTAGTCTTTCACATCTTTTTATTTAAAAAAGAAGGTCTTTGAAAAGTGGATAATACTGTAAAAAGTTAAGAAATTAAGAGCGCAAGGTGAATGCCTTGGCAATTGGAGCCGATGAAGGACGCGACGAACAGCGATATTCTCGGGGTAGCCGTAAGTAGGCAGTGATCCCGAGGTTTCCGAATGGGGGAACCCACTAGTTTGAAGAACTAGTATCCAGTAATGGAAGGTATACGCAGGGAACTGAAACATCTTAGTACCTGTAGGAAAAGAAAGCAACAGCGATTCCCCGAGTAGCGGCGAGCGAAACGGGACCAGCCCTGTTCTAACTTTGGAGTTACAAAATTTCATGATAGTTGAATTGTGTGGGAAAGCAAACCATAGATGGTGAGAGTCCAGTAAACGAAATCATGAAATCTCCGTTAGACGAAGAGTACGGCGAGACACGAGTAATCTTGTTGGAATATGCGAGGACCATCTCGTAAGGCTAAATACTACCAATTGACCGATAGTGAACCAGTACCGTGAGGGAAAGGTGAAAAGAACCGTGGAAACGGAGTGAAAAGATCCTGAAACCTTGTGCTTACAACAAGTTAGAGCCCGTTAATGGGTGATAGCGTGCCTTTTGTAGAATGAACCGGCGAGTTACAATAACATGCAAGGTTAAACTTTGAGGAGTGGAGCCGAAGCGAAAGCGAGTCTTAACCGGCGAATTAGTATGTTGTTGTAGACCCGAAACTGGGTGAGCTAGCCATGAGCAGGTTGAAGTTGGGGTAAGACCCAATGGAGGACCGAACCAGGATACGTTGAAAAGTGTTTGGATGACTTGTGGTTAGAGGTGAAATTCCAATCGAACCCAGAGATAGCTGGTTCTCACCGAAATAGCTTTCGGGCTAGCGTTGTAATTAGTGGTATGAAGGTAGAGCACTGAATGGTTGATGGTCCCATCCCGGGATACTGATATCAATCAAACTCCGAATGTCATACTTATATGTACAGCAGTCAGACTGTGGGTGATAAGGTCCATGGTCAAAAGGGAAACAGCCCAGACCGCCAGTTAAGGTCCCTAAATCCATGTTAAGTGGGAAAGGATGTGAAACCGTTTAGACAACTAGGAGGTTGGCTCAGAAGCAGCCATCCTTTAAAGAGTGCGTAATAGCTCACTAGTCGAATGGTTTTGCGCCGAAGATGTACCGGGGCTAAACATGGTACCGAAACTGCGGATTCGTATTTTATACGAGTGGTAGGTGAGCGTTGTTATTGCGGAGAAGTTAGACCGTGAGGACTATTGGAGCGATAACAAGTGAGAATGCCGGTGTGAGTAATGAAAAGTAGGGTGAGAATCCCTACCGTCAAAAGTCTAAGGTTTCCAGAGGAAGGTTCGTCCGCTCTGGGTTAGTCTGGGCCTAAGGTGAGGCTGAAGAGCGTAGCCGATGGATAATAGGTTGATATTCCTATACCACCTTATAAACTGATGGAGTGACGGAGAAAGATAGCATGGGCCACTTAGTGGATTGTGGTTTAAGCGTTTAGGCTGTGATATAGGTAAATCCGTATCACATGAAGGCTGAGGCGTGACGACGTAAGTCATGTGAATCTATGCTTCCAAGAAAAACTTCTAAGGTTAATTTATAGGGTGCCAGTACCGCAAACCGACACAGGTAGACGAGGAGAGAATCTAAAGACGCGCGAGATAACTCTTGTTAAGGAACTCGGCAAAATGACCCCGTAACTTCGGGATAAGGGGAGCTCTACTATGTAGAGCCGCAGAGAATAGGCCCAAGCGACTGTTTATCAAAAACACAGCTCTATGCTAAATCGTAAGATGATGTATATGGGGTGACGCCTGCCCAGTGCTGGAAGGTTAAGAGGAGTACTTAGCATTAGCGAAGGTATGAATTGAAGCCCCAGTGAACGGCGGCCGTAACTATAACGGTCCTAAGGTAGCGAAATTCCTTGTCGGGTAAGTTCCGACCCGCACGAAAGGCGTAACGATTTGGGCACTGTCTCAACAAGAGACTCGATGAAATCTTAGTACCGGTGAAGATGCCGGTTACCCGCGACAGGACGGAAAGACCCCGTGGAGCTTTACTGTAGCTTGATATTGATAATTGATATGTAATGTACAGCATAGGTGGGAGACTTTGAAGCCGGAACGCTAGTTTCGGTGGAGTCATCATTGGGATACCACCCTTCGCTTATTGATTATCTAACCTTCCGGTGTGTAGCCGGGGGGACAGTGTCTGGCAGACAGTTTGACTGGGGCGGTCGCCTCCTAAAGAGTAACGGAGGCGCACAAAGGTTTCCTCAGAATGGTTGGAAATCATTCGAAGAGCGTAAATGTATAAGGAAGCTTGACTGCGAGACGTACATGTCAAGCAGGTACGAAAGTAGGTATTAGTGAACTGCCAATTTCTGTATGGAAAGGTTGGCAATCAACGGATAAAAGTTACCCCGGGGATAACAGGCTGATTCCTCCCAAGAGTTCACATCGACGGAGGAGTTTGGCACCTCGATGTCGGCTCATCACATCCTGGAGCAGGAGCATGTTCCAAGGGTTGGGCTGTTCGCCCATTAAAGTGGTACGCGAGCTGGGTTCAGAACGTCGTGAGACAGTTCGGTCCCTATCCGTCGTGGGCGTTAGGAATTTGAGAGGAGCTGACCTTAGTACGAGAGGACCGGGTTGGACACACCTCTGGTGCACCAGTTGGGCTGCCAGGCCCATAGCTGGGTAGCTATGTGTGGAAGGGATAAACGCTGAAAGCATCTAAGCGTGAAGCCCCCCTCGAGATGAGATTCCTCATTCAATTATGAAGTAAGATCCCTTGTAGACTACGAGGTTGATAGGCCAGATGTGGAAGTACGGTGACGTATGGAGCTGACTGGTACTAATAGATCGAGGACTTAACTTTTTACAAAAACAGTATTATCCAGTTTTGGAAGAATAGTCTGGTGACTATAGCAAAGTGGACACACCTGTTCCCATACCGAACACAGAAGTTAAGCACTTTAGCGCTGATGGTAGTACAATTGTGCGAGAGTAGGACGTTGCCAGGCTTCTTTCTTTTTTATTATGAGCTGAAAAGAAGCATTTAAAAATTGAATAAGACCAATATTTGCCCAATTAGCTCAGTTGGTTAGAGCACATGACTGTTAATCATGGGGTCCTAGGTTCGAGTCCTAGATTGGGCGCCATTTTATGGCCCGTTGGAGAAGCGGCTTAACTCACATGCCTTTCACGCATGCATTCACGGGTTCGAATCCCGTACGGGTCACCATATTAACTTGTTATACTTATCAAATTGATAAGTATTTTTTTTATGTGAAAATTTATTAGACTATTGAAGTAATTGGTCAAACATGATATATTTGTATTAAAGAGAGGTGATTTTTTTTATGGGATTTAAAGAAGAATTGGATAGAGAAAAAAATGCTTTATTAACATCGAAAAGACCATATGAAACAGCTGCATTTATTGTTTTCTTGGTATTATTTGTTCAACAGTTTGGAATTTTAATTCTTAGAATAGTGAATTTCATTAAAGATTCAAAAGGAGCTGCGACTGGTTGGTTTAGTACTAATGGATTAACAACGCCAGCATTCTTTTCCCGTATTGTTTTGCTGGATAGTTCAAAGCATACTTACGTATTTATTGCAATAGCAGCACTTATTTTATGGTATTTCTTAATATATTTACTAGTGTGGAATTATTGTAAAAAAAGAAATAAAGCTAAATGGACTTGGACATTGATGATTGTATTTGGGCCAACAATACTATTTATGCCACCTTACATTTTCTACGCAATTTATGTTTTCAGAAGTTATTTCTTTAGATTTATAAAAACTGTTGTTGAGGAATATAAGGAATTTGATCCAAAAGCATTTATGAAAGAAGAAAAAGCTATAGTTTTGCAAGAAGATGAAGAAGCTGAAGAAAGAGCAAGACTAAGAGATAATAAACAAAGAGACAAGGAATTAGCAAAAGAAGAAAAGGCAAAAGAAAAAGAAGAAAAAAATGATAAAAAAGAAGATGAAATAGAAAAATAAAAAACGAGGAATTTTCCTCGTTTTTATTTTACTACTATAGCATCAATTTCAACTAAGACATCTAGGGGTAATCTTCGAACTTCTACTGCAAATCTAGCTGGTTTATGATTACCAAAGAACTCAGCATACACTTCATTCATATCTTTAAACATAGCTAAATCTTGCATGAATACACCACATTTAATAATGTTTTCCTTTTCCATTCCTGCCTCTTTAACGATTGCTAATACGTTATTTAATGATTGTCTTGTTTGATCTTTAACTGAATTACTTATTAGTGTCATTGTTTCTGGTACAAATGGAATTTGCCCTGAAACATATAGAGTATCTTTGACTAGAACACCTTGAGAATATGGGCCTACTGCTGCTGGTGCATTTTTGGTACTGATTACTTTCATATGATATCACTCTCCTTGATAATATTATACTATTATCTACGAGATATGAATAGTGTTTTATTTGATAATTGTATGAATATGAAATATAATAAAACTATAATAAAAAAGGAGGAATTACAAATGGAAATTTTAACAGGAAACGTTAATGAGGAAAGACACGTACCTTATGTTGAAGAATTAGAAAATGGATATCGCGTAACAGTTGGAAAACCGTCACATCATCCAATGACTGAAGTTCATTATATAGAATTTATCGAATTATATGTTGATGGGAAAATGGTTATGAAAAAAGAACTTAATCCAGGAGACTTACCAATAGCTATATTTGAAGTTGTTAAAGGAAAAGAAGTATTTGCTAGAGAATTTTGTAATTTACATGGTCTTTGGCAAGGTGAGTTAAAATAAAAAAAGAGTATCACACTCTTTTTTTTACGAGTTTCTCTTAATAAAGAAACAAATAACGACAGTCATAAAAAAAATACATGATTTTAAATAACTGTTAGTTAATAAAAAGAAAATAATAAGAGGAAAACACTTGATTTAAGAACGATATTTTGGTATTATAAATATCGGCTGAAAAAGTGTTGAAATTGATTTTTGGTTATGTTATAATTTTATTGCTACTCTATAAATGGTCCCGTGGTGTAGCGGTTAACATGCCTGACTGTCACTCAGGAGATCGCGAGTTCGATTCTCGTCGGGACCGCCATTAATGTGCGCCCATAGCTCAATTGGATAGAGCGTTTGATTACGGATCAAGAGGTTGGGGGTTCGACTCCCTTTGGGCGTGCCATATTTTTCGGGAAGTAGCTTAGCTTGGTAGAGCGCTTGGTTTGGGACCAAGAGGTCGCAGGTTCAAATCCTGTCTTCCCGACCATTAAAAAACTAAAGTTAAAACTTATTGTTTTAACTTTTTTATGTAAAAAGAGCGCTATTTACGCTCTTTAAACATTGAAATGAATTTAGTAACTAAATTAGGATCGAATTGTTTTCCTGATTTTTTCTTTATTTCTGCGATTGCAGCGTTATGTGAAACAATTGGCTGGTATACTCTTCCGGTAGTCATTACTACATATGCATCAATAATTGAAATGATTCTTGCGACAAGTGGAATTTCATAACCTTTTAATTGATTAGGGTAACCTGTTCCATCAAAGTGTTCGTGATGAAATAAGATTCCTTTTTCAAGATGTTGCAATTCAGGAATAGATTTAACTATTCTACTTCCAACTTCTGGGTGTGTTCTTATTTTTTTCCATTCGTTTTCATCAAGTTCTTCGGGTTTTCTTAGTATATCATCATCAATAGCAATTTTTCCTATATCATGCAATCTTGCAAGTAGTGTTAAGGTGTTTGTATCATCTTGATTTAGATTGAGTTTTAGAGCAAATTTTTCAGCAATTTTAATCATATCAATTGTGTGATTATGAGATTCATTACTTTTTTCTAGAAGAGTATTCTCAAGAGCAGTAATCAAACTGTTTCTCATACTTTTACCTTCTTGAAGTTTTTCGCGGTACATTCTTTCTTCAGCAATTTTTAAGACGTCATAAATATTTTCGCTGGATGTTGTTTTAGTAGCACAACCTAATGAAATACTTGGTGTAATTGGTTTAAACATTGATTTTTGGCATAAATCTTTAATTCTTTGATAAACTTTTTGAGCATCATCAAAAGATGTTTGTGGCAACAATATTACAAATTCATCTCCACCCCATCTTGATAAAATATCCTCAGATCGAATTGCTTTTTTCATAATGTTTCCAACTTCAACTAGTAAATTATCTCCCTCTAAATGACTGAAGGTATCATTAAGAAGTTTTAATCCATTAACGTCCCCTAAAATTATTGTTAATGGTAATTGTCTGGAAGTGTCTAATCGAGTTATTTGTTCTTCAAAGTGAAATCTATTATAAAGATTTGTTAAGTAATCGTGATGACTAATAAATCTAATTTCATCTTGTCTTGCTTTTTCGATTGTTACATCCCTAATTACTAGGATTGTTCCGTGATTTACACCTTCTTCAAAATTTATTGGAGAAATTGTAAAATCGATAAAAATTTCAACATCATTATCATTAGTAATCAAACTATATGTTCCATCACTTTTAAATGGTAGTTTGTTTTGAATACAGCTCATATATATATCTTTAAATGTTTTATTGTTTTGATTAGAATAGATTCTAAAAACATTATAGATTTTTCTTCTTGAAAGATTTCTTGTTTCACCTAGTAATTCAATAGCTCTATCATTGATTAAAGTTATTCTAGATGTATCGTCTGTAACAACAATTCCTTCACCAACACTCAATAATGTTGCTTTTAATTTTTCATCTACATCTTTAAATTGTCTTTCTTTTTCCATCATTTGAGTAATATCATATACTGAGGTTAGAAGGAATGTTTCATCGTTCAATACAATAGGGCCAGAATGAACTTCTACTTCGATTATTTCACCATTTTTTAAACGATGTGAAAATTCAAAATAGTTCTTTTCTTGTGTTTTAGCTTTTTCAATTTCAAATTGTACTTGTTCTGATGATAATGTATTAATATCTTTAATATTCATTTTTAATAATTCTTCTTTTGTATATCCGTATTTTTCTATCGTGGAATCATTAACATCATAAATTTTTCCAGACTCTGAACCCAGTAAAAACATCATTGTTTTACTTTTCTGAAAGATATTTCGATACTGAACCTCAGATTCGGCGGTTTTTATATTTTGTAGATATCTAAATCTTTGAATTAGCATAAATTGCGCGATAAGAAGACCTCCAAGAGGATAGATTGCAATTAATGGGAAAGCAACTTCTCTAATAACATCTATTCTAATTTCACTTGGTAAAGTAAATAGTAAGGCAATCATTATTATTTGAATGAATAGTGAATATAAATATAACTCCATCCACGTAATTTTTACTTTCTCAAGTTTTTGGTTTTTTAGTCTAAACTTTCTCCATAAAAGACCTATTGCAGCAGCTACAAGAATCCATAAAACACCAGTAAATGCTCCAGCACCACCAATATATATCCGATATAATGACATGAATAAAGCAGCAATTATTGTTGGAATTAGTCCGATAAACATTCCTGTCATACTAATTACAACAGCTCTTGCGTCAAATACAACTCCAGGAGCAAGTTCATATGGAGTAGACATTATAGTTATTCCAATTATTGAAATTAAAATACCCATAATTATACTTTTTAATGTTGGGCAAATTTTAGAATCGGTTGGAAAAATAGAATAAACAACTGCAATCCCTAATAAAAGTAAAATATTAGCTAAAAATGCCATAATCATATTCATGTCCATACTATCTCTCCTTTCCAGACTTCTTTACCATTATACTATACAACATTAAAGAAACAAAATTTCTTTATGTATTAGCTCAAATATGCCTAAAATACTTGCTTTTAAACACTATTACTATTATAATATAAAAGGACAATAAGGTCCCGTAGCCAAGTGGCTAAGGCAATGGACTGCAACTCCGTGACCACCAGTTCGAATCTGGTCGGGACCTCCATTAAGATTTTACAAAGACGTTCAAAACGTCTTTTTATTTGGTCTTTATCCGAAAAGCCCGTTACTCTGGACTAGGATTTAGCACCTCTTGGAATTAGTTCTGTTGAAGAAGGATAACAATGAAGTAGAGGTTAAGAGGAAAGGTATCTGGCCGTGCTCACTCACAAGAGTAATTAGATAATTATACAAATCAGAATAACTACATAAGAAAAAAACATATTAGATGTATTAAAGTCTAATATGTTTCTTTAAATAAATGATATAAGAAATTACTTAATTACCTAATAAAGCATCGATGTATGGTTGAACAATATCTATTATTGATTGAGTTTGATTTTCTAGAGAAATGTACTCATTATAATTTGGTAATTCTCTATAGTACAATATAAGTAATTCATTGTCTAATCCAAGTTTTGCAAGTACTAAATAGTAGTTGCCCTCTCTGAAGTAATCATCTGGATTCATATTGAATCCATATCTACTAAGATATATATAAGTATCATCTTCCTCAACATGAACACAAAACACATTAGCTTCTAGTATAGATTCTTGCTGTAAATTAGCTTTCAAGTTTTCCAATACTGTTGATCGAAACAATGATATTGGTTTATCGTTTATATCAAGTGATTCCTCTATAAAAGAATCAATTCGTATTACAGTTACGTAATCAACTTTTTCAATTTGCTCGCTGACTGTGTATTCGACTTGTTGCAGAGTAGGATTGCGAGATATTGTCATATCAGTATTAAAGCATGGTGGAGTTTCTTCAGCTATAATTTCCTTTTGCTCATCATCATTATTGCAACTTGTTAATAACAAACAACAAATTATAACCAAAATTAAACTTCTATTAATTTTCATCATAGTCTTACCTACTTTCTATTCCCAGAGATAATCATATACTTCGATATCACAACTTCCAGGTTCGAGAGGAAAATCTCTTACACCTTGATTCATTGCATTATATCTGTGTTCAGGTATTGCTGGGCCTACTAACTGCCCATTTACATCCACTGTTAAGTTAAATTCGAACAACCCCAATGCATGTCCAAACTCATGTAAAATCGCTCTTTTTCTTGTATCATCAGAAATTGATGCAAAGAATGTATCTGAATAGGTAATTAAAAAAATTTCATCAATAAAATCATAATCATAATATGCTATGTAATCATTGTTAGGATCATATATTTCTTCAATTCTAAGAGAAGGATCCTGATTTGGAAGTTGATAGTAATTGTATATGGTTACATTACCTAAATTATTCCATTTGTTGACTGCGTAATCGAATATGTAAGAATAATCACCATCAGTCGAATCCTCGTACACTATAATGTCGTAAATGATATATGTAAAAACAGCAGTTTGATACCAAATTATGATAAGTCTTTGTGTTGATGAAGGAGCCAAGACAGTGCAGTGGTTTTAGAGTTCAGTACCTTCTCTAAGGATTGATAAATAGTCCTCATACACGAATACTCTGTTTCTTGCTTTTGAGTCATATTGCTTCAAAATACCAAGTTCTACTAGACGATTTACAGCACTAGCAGTCGTGTTGTAAGCTTTATTGATTTTTTTAGCTGTGTCACCTATATCAATAATTGGTTGAGTATGTAAAATATTAAAAACACTTATTACTGTGCTCTTTGTACCTTTGATACTAGAGTGGATTAGATTATAGTGCTTTTTATGTAAAAATACTAGAGCATCAATGCATTCTATTGAATTTATGGCAGATTCTATTATTCCTTGAAGGAAGAACTTAATCCACTGTTCATAATGACCTTTTAATCTTACATCCATTAGACGGTCATAATACTCAATTCTGTTACGTTTAAAGAAACATGAGATATATAAAGTATCATGAATCAAAATATTATATTCTTTCAACATTAGATTAATAAGTAATCGTCCAATCCTACCGTTACCATCCAAAAATGGATGAATTGTTTCAAACTGATAATGTGTAAGAGCTATTTTTAATAAATTTTCTGTATTCTCATTGTAGTGAATGAATTCTTCTAATGAACTCATCGATTCAATCATATCAGATATGTTTGGTGGTATGAAATTTGCGTTTTTAAGTGTACTTCCTTGTGGACCAATCCAATTTTGTGATCTTCTAAACTCACCAGGGTTTTTATCGTCACCACGGATACCAGCAACCAGTACTTCATGAACTTTTTTTAGGAATCGATTAGATATTGGTAATTCTTCTAACAACTCATTTGCATAATTTGATGCTTTTATATAGTTAATCACATCGGTTACATCCAAATTGATATTTTCTTCAATATGCGGATCAAATATATCATCTAATGTTGCTTGAGTCCCTTCAATTTGGCTTGATAACAATGCCTCTTTTCTAATATACATTGAGATGTATAATTCTTTATTAGGAATATCAGACGATTTAGCGTCTAATTTTCCAAGTAATCTGCTTGCTTCTGATAGTCCTTTTAACATATCATCATCAATGACTATACTAGGCGTAGGTGGTAGGTTTGCTGGTTTGAAAGATTTAAATGATAAATCACCAGATAAGTTTTGTACATATTCACCTTGCCTTTTCATATGATCACCTCCATATAAATGAAATAACAACTATATTTTATCACTTTTATTTCAAAAATACAACTAAAATTGAAATAAGAATACAGAATTATACAATTATTTCGATTATTTACTAAAATTTGAAATAACAGAACGATACATTATCCTTGTTTCAAATTTATTGGATTCTTTAACTTTTTTGATTTATATGAAATAAACCCAAACCTCTTTGTTCTTCCTTGTATCTTAATAGTAATGGTCGATATTTGAATTAAAGTTAGATTGAGAAATTAACTTCTGTATATGATTAAGATTAAAATATTCATAAAGCAAAGGAGTGACAATTATTAATTATAATTTGACTCAAAGTGAATTATCGAGGTATTTAAATATTCCAGTAAGGACATTACAAAAATGGGAACAAGGAACAAAAAAACAAGTGAATGGGTAATGAATTTAGTTATAGATAAATTATTGAACTTTAAAAGAGAACAATTAATTAATATAAGTAAAAGCCATGGTATATTAACCTATTCACAAATTAAATCTAAAGTAAGTGTTGTTGCTAAGAAGTATGATATTAATAAAGTATACTTATTTGGTTCTTACGCTAAACCTCCAACAATTAGGTAAAACAACAAAACTCCATAACAACAAGATAACAAGACAAAAAAAACATATGATTTAGAGTAAAATCATATGTTTTTTGAAATTATTTATTACGATAATATACGAAGTAATAAACTCCACCGCCGATTAAAGCAAGCCCTAAAGCGACAGCACCGATAATCCAGGCTGTTTGTGAAACTGCTAATAAAGTTAAGAACATAATTTTTCATTTCCTTTCTTTTTTTTAAAGCAAATATTTCTTCTTATATCTTCTGCTTTATAATTCTATTTTAAAGAATAAACACAATTGCATCAACCACTCAATACTTGCAATTGTAAAGCAATGCTTGCTTTTGAGTATTAGAACGCCCAAAAGAAAATATTATCAACTTCTCCAGTGAAATAACCAATAATTAGAAATATGATTCCTAAAAGTAATAATACTATCATTACTTTATTTTTCTTTTTCATAAAATATCAAAACCTTAAGAAGATTATATTCTTTGAACCTATTTGAGATTATTTTAACTAGGTTTGTATAAGTTTTTATCAGCCAGAAGAAGAATAAGTAAACTATATAAGTTGAACTGAAACTAATTAAAGCAAATCCTGCATTCATTAAAAGAACAGAAATACCATTATGAATGTTGAAAATTAAGTTGATGGTGAAATAAATACTAGAAGCAGAAAGAGATAGAAAAATTAATAAATTTATTATTACTAAAATAATGCCCAAAAAATGTAATAAAGCCAATACGATCCCGGTACTAACAACTATTATCGCTAATACGAGATAATCGATTTTTGAAGGGTTTCTTAACATATTCAATATTTTAAGACCTTCTTGCTGAAAGTTGGTGGTTGGATGTAAGAACAATTTCTTAATGGATTTTTCATCTAGATTAATGTTTAGTAAATCATCAACTGACAATCTATAAGTTGAAGATAAATCATGTAATTTTGAAATGTCTGGTGCTGTTTCTCCACACTCCCATTTTTGGACAGCTTGCCGACTTATGTAAAACTTCTCGGCTACTTCTTGCTGAGTAAATCCATTTAGTGTGCGTAACAATTTGAGTTTATCATGTAAATCCATATAACCTCCTTAATCGATATGGGCTTATATGCTAATCAATGTAAAAAAAAGAGCCATATCAGTTTCTCATATACATCTAATGTATCAAATGTAAAAAATGTTATATTTGTTACATGTACACTATAGCATAGAATTTATTTCTTAGCAATATAATTAACAAGCATAAAATAAAAGGAATATATAAGTTCCTCTGTTTAAAATTTTTTTGAGATTTAATCAACTATTCAAATTCTTGTATTAGTAGATGTATCAATAGAAACAAATGTAGCATTTGTAACATTTTTATGTTATTATAAAAATTAGATAGTAAATGGAGAGTACATTTCTTTCAATTAGTATTAATAAACATGATTTTTCATATCAAAAAGGAGAAAATATGAAAGAAAATAAACAAGTAACTAGAAGTAAAGAGTGGATTTTTAGGGCATTGATAACATTAATGAAAAAAAATGCTTTTAGAGATATCTCAATTAGTGATATTACATCAAAAGCAGGAGTAGCAAGGTTGACATTTTACAGAAACTTTGAATCAAAAGAAGACATTCTAATTAATCAAGGCAAAAAGATTTATGAAGAATTGATGTCTGATTTAGTAAAGAATATATATGAAGAAAATGCTGTATCTAACGCAATTAAAAAAATAATAACTATTTTTAATGAATATGCTGATCTATTTGAAATACTTTTAAAAAATAAACTAGATTATCTAATAATGCAATCATTTGAAATTGAGATTTCTAATATTTTAAAAAGTATCTTTGGTTTAGATAATACAGAGAAGTATAGAGTTAAATTTTATGAAGGTGCTTTATTTGCAATTGCTGTCGAATGGATAAAAAATTCGAGAGAAGAATCTATTGACGAAATGACAGATATAATCTATAAATTAATCTACAATTAATTAGGTTGTTCAAAGGAGGAAGTAATGGGCTCTTTATATAAGGTTGCTTATTATAAACAATATGATAGT
This sequence comes from Mycoplasmatota bacterium, assembly GCA_030600605.1. GTDB lineage: Bacteria > Bacillota_I > Bacilli_A > Izemoplasmatales > Izemoplasmataceae > JAFGXW01. The sequence continues at coordinate 21,725 of JAUVLT010000001.1, read as the reverse complement.
AAAAATTTTATTTCTTTTTATAATTTATTCTGTAATAGGATGGATTTGGGAAACACCATATGTATCTTTTAATGAAAAGAAGTACGTTAATAGAGGTTTCTTGAAAGGACCTTACATTCCAATATATGGTTATGCTAGTTTAACGATTATTCTAAGTATGAGTATATTTGAAAGTATAGATGGCAGTATTCTTCTTGTAATAATACAAATCATATTTATTAGCTTAATCTCGGCTGTGTGGGAATACTTTACTTCGCTGGGATTAGAGATTGCATTTAAAACAAGATGGTGGGATTATAGTAATCGTAAATTCAATTTACATGGGAGAGTTGCTTTAGATTACACAATCTTATTTGGTATAGGTGGATTTTTATTATGGCATTTTGTTAACCCTATATTTGATAGTATTTACAATAGTATTTCACCAAATTACTTATTGGTGTTTGTATTGATTTTTTATACATTTTTTCTGATTGATAGTATATATACATTTAGAGATCTATTGAGATTAAGAGATATTATTATTAAATTGAATAATCTGAAAATATCATTTGCTGGGAAATACGACTATATTTTTGAAAAAGCTTATATCAGTATAATGGAAAGAGACGAAGGATTTGTAAAAGCTCTTGGGGATTATAAAAACAGTTTAAGAAGAGAAGTTTCAAGTATTAGAAACAAAGGCGGTACTAAACTTGCTTCATCAATCGAAAGTAAAACTAAACAACTGAATACAATTCTATTGAAATCTAAGAGTCTTTCTCGTTTCTTTAGTAAGTATCCAAAAGCGCCTTCAAAGAGTTATTCATATTTATTAAGTGTCTTAAGAAATGAGAAAAACTAGAATAATTAATTGTAATATAAAATAAAAATATTTATTTCTAAACATATAGAGAGGAGTGAGGTTATGGATTTTGTGAGAACTATTAAGAATGAGAAACTACTTAGTAGTTATAATAATTGTATTAGTGATTTAATTGAAACTGAGATTGTTCAATCAATGAATCAATATATTCAACATGGTGATATAACATGTTTAGATCACTGTAAAAATGTATCATTAAAAAGTTACAAAGTATGTAAATTACTAAATCTTGATTATAAATCCGCAGCTAGAGGAGCACTCCTTCATGATTTTTTTCTTTATGATTGGCATATTCCTGGTTCACATGTTGGACTTCATGGATTTAGGCATTCTAAGATTTCTCTTAAAAATGCTGAAAAGTATTTTGAGCTCAATAATAAAGAGAAAGATATCATTTCATCTCACATGTGGCCTTTAACTTTAAGACCACCAAGATTTAAAGAATCATTTGTAGTTTCATTGGTTGATAAATTTTGTTCTTCAAAGGAAATAGTATCTCATATGTTTAATAAGTGTGTTACAGTTCCATTTAAAAGTGGACAATCCAGATAAAAGAGAGTCATGAGAAAGTAGTATATTTGTGTAATATGAATAAAAGGAGTAAAGAATATGGAAAAAAAGATAGGATTATGTTTTACAGGGGGAGGAGCTAGAGGAGCTTATCAAATTGGAGCAGCTCAAGCACTTTCAGATTTAGGAATATATGAGAATATTTCTGCTTTTTCAGGAACTTCAATTGGAGCAGCTAATGTAGCTGTAATGGCTTCTACTTCGATTAAACAAGTACGTGATATTTGGTTTAATATTCCTGAAGATGCTCTTAAACTATCAGGGCCAATTGTTAAAAGATTAAAGGATGAAAAGCTTAAAGCTTTTGATAATGGATTATATACAATGGAAACATTTAATAAAATTATGATTGATGTAATCAATTATGACAAACTAAAAGAAAAGGATGTTTTTGTTACTGTATCTGAAAGCGGAGATATGACAAAGAGTTTTTTTGAGCTTTTTAAATCTTCATATAAACACTATGTAAAGAAGAATAGTAAAGTTTTATATTTACCTTTAAAGAGTTTGAACAAGGAAGAACAACTAAAGGCTGTAACTGCATCTTGTTCTATTCCTTTTATTTTTCCTGGGGTAACTAGCAACAATAAAAAATATTATGACGGAGGAGTTTTTGACAATACTCCTATTCGTCCTCTAGTTGAGATAGGTTGTAATGAGATTATAGTAATTGGGATATCATTTTTTGCATTTGAGTTAATACAATCTGAAAAATTCACTAATGTCAAAATCCACCAAATAAAAGGAAGAAAGAAAATGGGAGGGGTTCTTAATTTTACTTCCAATCATTCAAAAGAAATATATGAATTTGGATATCAAGACACTCTAGCATATTTTAAAAAACTAGGATATTCAGTTAGCATTGAAAGAAAGTGACATAAATATACAAAAAAACAATAAATTTCATTATTTATTGTTTTTTTGTATTTTTTATTTACTATAAAATTCTATTCATTATTTGAGTTATTACGGATTAATTTACTTATTTGTTCAAAAGCAAAAGTAATTACAGCAGCATCGTCGACTAAGCCCCCAACCGGTATATAATCAGGTATCGCATCAATAGGTATGATTACATACAATAGCGCCCCAACAGCAATGGCTTTTATATGAGAAGGAATATTGGGATTATTGAGTATTTTTAGAATTTTTACTACCTTCCCCCAAACTTTCATTAATACCCCTTTATTTAATTTATTTAACTCTATCACATTAATTTTTGAAGTGTCTGTTGATTGAAATTTATTAAATAATTTTAAAGCTTTTGTTTTTATCTTGCTTTCAACAGCTTCTACCTCACTTTGAGTAAATATTTCTTCAAGAGAACTTTCACCGTTTTGATATTTATGAGCCATATTCTTTAAATCTTCTATTCTTGATTCACCTAATTTTGAGAAAATATCGTTTAGTGTTGAATAATTAAATTCAATATCATTATTCCACTCTAGTAATAAAATATATGTCTGTACAAAGATTTTTTCAATTGATTTTCTATTCAAAAATACAAGAGATTCATTAATTGTATTTAAATCATGATATCTTATTTTGTATTTTTTCATATGTATTTTCTTCATTAATAATCTGATATTTTTTGGGACTGGTTTATAAAACCTTCTATTAGGTTGGTAAATATATATTAGTATTTCTATTAACAAAATATTTTCTATCTTATTTAACATGTTATTCATTGTTATTAATCATTCCAAAGTTTCTCTGCAGTTTTTTTCCATTTTGAAGCAGGAATCTTACATTTTTCACAAAGATGACTTACATCTTCGGGCTTCAATATTTCGGTAGACTTTGCTTTAGCAGAATGAACCATCTTTTCAAGATATTCAGGATTATCTAATAAAGGGCAAGGTCTTAAGTGATTTTCATTAAATGGTTGGTTTTCCTTGTACTGCATAAATAATGGAGATTGATATGCTTCTATTAGGGTATGATCATATATGTTGGAATCCGCATAATGAATAAAAGCACATGGTTCAATATCACCGTTGGCATTAATATGAAGATATTGTCTTGCACCCGCGATGCAGCCTCCGGAATATTCACCATCATTCCAAAAATCTATTGTGAACAAAGATTTTGTTTTTCTAAATGTTCTAAGTTGGTGGTACATAAACTCGCGTTGTTTTGGAGTTGCCATAAGTTCTGGAACAGCATCCATACCAACAGGAATATATGTAAAGAACCACCCAAATTTTGCTCCTTCATCAATCATTTTGTCAAAAAACTCTTCGGATCCAATTTCGTCTGTATTTTGCTTAGTATAGCAAGCAGAAAAACCAAATGGTAGTTTTTCCTTCTTTAATAGTTTCATCGCTCTTATAACTTTTTTATATGTACCAAATCCTCTTCTAGAATCAGTTGCTTTTTCAAATCCTTCTATAGAAATTGCTGGAATAAAATTTTTAACTTCTAGCATTTCTCTAGTAAATGATTCATCAATAAGAGTACCATTTGTAAATGCTAAAAAAACACAATCATTATGCTTCCTGCATAATGACATTATATCTTTTTTTCTAATTAGTGGTTCTCCACCTGAAAATATATACATATAGGTTCCGTGTTCTTTCCCTTGAATAATAATATCATCTAAAGTATGCAAATCCATTGATAACTCTCCACCATAATCAGCCGCCCAACAACCAGTACATTTTAGATTGCAAGCACTTGTAGGATCCATTAGAATTGCCCATGGAATATTACATTTATATTTATCTTGAGATTTTTTTCTTACATTTGCACCATCAACAGAAATGTTAATAATGAAATTCTCTAAGAGTTTTTTTCTAACACCGTCATCAATATCTGTCCATAAAGAATTAATAAGGGAATACCAATTACCACTTTTATCTTGATAAATATTTTGTATGGAAGCTAATTGAGTAGCAATATTCTTTTCTTTGTCTCTTTTTTCAATCCACTTTAGTAGTCTTGGGACATTTTTGTTTGGATTAGAATCTAAGAAGTATATCCCTTTTCTAAAAATTTTAAGCTTTAATTTACTAAACAAATTTTTGTTCATTTCAGTCACCTCATATTATATAGTTTTTTTTGTTAGCACTTTCATATAAATTGTAACAAATACGGGAAAAATGTTACAAAAGAAACATTTGTTGCATTTGTTACATTCATATGATATCATTATTCGTATATATATTCAAGTTACAATTGTTACTATTTTGTTACATTAACGAAAATTCCTTTTATTTTGTTAAAGGAAGGCTACGTTTTTACCATGGTAATTGGGAATACAATAAATATGATGATATACAGAAGGGAATTATATAATGATTAAAGTTCAAAATTTAACAAAAGATTTTGGATTCAATAGAGGTGTTTTTGATATCTCATTTGAAGTGAAGAAGGGAGAGGTTTATGGCTTCCTTGGTCCGAATGGTGCAGGGAAAACAACTACTATGAGAATGCTTATGGGGTTTTCACACCCTGATTCAGGAGAAACATTTATTGATGGGAAAAATTGTTGGAATGAATATTCTGAAATTTTAGAAGATGTAGGTTATCTTCCAGGAGAGATAGCGTTACCAGATGGATTAAATGGTTCAGAATTTATTGAAATGATGAAAAATATGAAACATGCTGATGATGAAAGGATAAACTATCTTCTTGATATGTTTGAATTAGATCCAAACCAGAACACAAAGAGAATGTCTATTGGGGATAAGAGAAAATTAGCTATTGTTTCAGCATTTATGGCAGATTCAAAAATTTTAATTTTGGATGAACCAACAAGTGGGCTTGATCCATTAATGCAAAGTAAATTTATTGAATTAATTAAAACTGAAAAAAAACGTGGGAAAACAATTTTATTATCAACACATATTTTCCAAGAAGTTGATGCTAGTTGTGATCGATTATCAATCATTAAAGACGGGAAAATTGTAACAACTATTGAAACAAAAGAATTCAGAAATAATGAAAACAAAGTATTTCAAGTAGAATTATTACATGATGAAGAATTTGAAAAATTCTTAACCTCTAAATTAAATATTATTTATAGTAATAAGAAAAAGAAAAAGATTAAGATAGCGATAAATGATAAGGAAATAAATAATTTAGTTCGTACTGTGTCCAAATATAAAACTAAATATTTCTCAGAATCAAAATATACACTTGAAGACTACTTTCTAAGTTATTATAGAGTCAGAGAGGATATATAACAATGAAGGATATTATTAGAATAGAGGGATTAACAAAGGACTATGGGTCATCAAGAGGTGTATTTGATATTAATCTCAAAGTAAGAAAAGGAGAGATTTTTGGATTTGTAGGAACTAATGGAAGTGGTAAAACAACCACTATTAGAAATATCATGGGTTTCTTAAAGCCAGATCATGGAAAAGTGGTAGTGCTGGATCAAGAGGTAAATTATAACACTGAAAAATTAATGAAACATATTGGGTATGTTCCGGGTGAAATCGCGTTTCCTGACATTGGAGACGGAGATGCGTTTATAAAAATTCAAGCTGAAATGACTGGTCTTAAGGATATGGATTATGCAAAATATTTAATCAAAAAATTAGGATTAGATACTACGGCTAATCTCAAGCGTATGAGTAAAGGGATGAAACAAAAAACAGCAATTATTAATGGATTTATGGGAAAACCCGATATTCTAATTCTGGACGAACCATCAACTGGACTTGACCCATTAATGAGAGAAATCTTTGTTGAAATTCTGATGGAAGCAAAACAAAGAGGAACAACCATATTTATGAGCAGTCATGTATTTGATGAAATGGAAAAAACCTGCGATCGAGTAGCGCTTTTACATAATGGAAAAATTATTGACATTATAGAAATGAATACAATACATCACAACGAATTAAAGACTTATAAAGTTGGGTTTGAAAATGAAGAAGAGTATAAGAATTTTACTAAAGAGACTTTTAATCTAGTTTCTCTGAAACCTAAATATCATCAAATCACTGTTGACATTAATGATTCAGATATCAACATCTTTATGAAAACATTATCTAAGTATACTGTTAAATATATAAAAGAAGAAAAATATACTCTTGAAAAATATTTTTTAAGAAAGATTATTGAGGAGAAGAAAAATGATTAATATACCATTATTAAAACAAACAATAAAATCAAATTGGGGTCTTTGGTTTGTAGCAACTCTTACTGTGAGCTTGCTTTACATTGTAATTAAATTTGCAATGGGATCAATAGCAGTCTCGAGTAATACGGATCCAAATGTTTTAGTACCATATATTCAGGCATTAGAAGCGGCTGGTTTAACAATTGAAGGTCTCTTTATTACAATAGGAATCAATCCTGAAATTTTAACAGGATTAGCAACAATGGATGGGAATGTACTAGTTAGTATTATGTTTTATCCTGTTGTAGCAGTCTTGTTACCACTAGTATATGTTGTTATAGTTGGGAATAAGCTATTTGCTAGTCAAATTGATAATGGATCCATGGCATTTGTTTTGTCAACACCTATTAAAAGATCAAAAATTGCTATAACGCAAATGTTTTTTTTAATTACATCTTTGGTTGCAATGTTTTTATTCACTTCAGTCGTTGATGTTACTTTGACATTAATAATTGATAATTCTTTAGCTGTAGATAAAATTTTATTATTAAATTTAGGGCTTTTATTATTTTCACTTGCTATGGGATCACTCACTTATATGTTTTCATCTATATTTAACTATTCCAAATATTCTTTATCATTTGGTGGTGGATTTGCCTTGTTGTTTTTCATTTCGAAAATCCTAGGATTATTTGGTTCAGATCTTTTTATGAATATGGGAGTTGGAATTGAGCCTATGGATTTTTTCAATAAGATTACAATGATTTCGCTTTATAATACAACATCTATACTTGATGATTCTACAGATTTTATTATACAGTTTATTGTTCTAGGTGTGATTTCTATCGTTTGTTTTGTCACCGGTGCAATCTGGCTTACAAAAAAAGATATTCCTGTGTAAAGACTAATAATATCGGTTGTGATTAAAGGATTAACATAAGGTGAATTTACTCACTACATGAAAGAATGAATTAGGAATTAAGAAATTTATAATTTTTGGTATAGATGGAACTTTACCCAAGAATATTAATCTATTTGAAATAACATATTAAAGAATTTCTGAGGGGAATAATTTAAAGAAATTGACATCTAAGGAGTCAAGAGGATTAAATTATTAGAGAGTGAAATCTAATAAATAAGCACTTTTTTATACCTTTTTCTGATAATAATGTTATACATCATTATCGATAAAATGATATATGGTATAATAACAAGTAAGAATGATTATCTTTATATGAAAAAGTACTAATAAAAAAGAGGTAAAAAAAATGTATGCAAAAAAGTTTAGAGAATATATACCAAAATGTGAACAAGAAGAAGTAGATAAAATATCAATATTAAGTTTTATTAACAATAATGATGATTGCCTTTTAAGAACAAATCTTATTGCACATATAACATCTTCGGCAATTGTTGTGAATAAAGAGATGGATAAGGTCTTATTTGTACATCATAATGTCTATAATGCTTGGGGATGGGTTGGAGGACATAACGATGGGAATCCTGATTTACTAGAAGTAGCATTAGATGAGGCAAAAGAAGAAACAGGAGTTACTAATATTTTTCCTTATAATGATGAGATAATTAGTATTGATGCAATCTATGTAGAAAATCACATAAAGAACGGTAGTTTTGTAGGCGATCATTTACATTTGAATGCTACATTTATCTTGATAGCTGATGAAAATGATAAACTTATAGTTAAAAAAGATGAAAATTCTGGAGTTAAATGGTTTGATATTGTTGACGTTTTAGACCATGTTGATGAAGAAAGAATTAAAATTGTATATTCTAAGATTTTTAGTAGAATTAGGAATCTTTTAAAAAAATAATAAGAAATTTTTTTCTCATTTTGTCGGTAGAGGATAATGATTATCAGGATAACAATTATGCTTGATAGACATTAACTAATATTTGTGATAGAATAACTTTAGACTATAAAAAGGATGGTAATAAAATGAAGATTCAATTAAGAACTGAAAAAGGAAAAAAAGTGAGAAATATTAATACAATTCCCGGTGTTTTATATGGTAAAGGGATTGAATCAATATCAATAACTGTAGATGCAGCAGAGTTTACTAAAAAATATCATGTAATGGGTAAATCAAAAACTTTTGAAGTAACTTTAGAAGGTACTAAACATTTAGTGTATATTAAAGAAATTCAACCACTTCCCTCAAATTTAAATGTTGCTAGACATTTTGATTTGATGAAAGTATCAAAAGATGATACTATGGTTTCAAAAATAAGAATTATTTTTGTTAATAAAGAAGTTGTTGAGAAGAAAGGATTAATTCTAAATGCTGTGTTAGATACAGTTGAAGTTGAGTATGCTGTAGGTAAAGGAGTATCTCATATTAATTTAGATGTTGAATTATTAGAAGAAAATGATACTCTACGTGTTAGTGATATCATAGTTCCTAAAGGTATAAAAATACTTACTGATCAAGAAGATGTTGTTGTATCTGTATCGAGACCAAAAGAAGAAGTAATTGAAGAAGAAGAAGAAATAGAAGAAGCAACTGAAGAAATTGTAGAAGTAGAAGCAATTAAACAAAGTAACGAGTAAATATTATAAAAACAAAGACTATTTAGGATTATTTCCTAGATAGTCTTTTTATTTTGAAATAAGAGCAATTGAGAGATGAGCCAAATATATATTATTGATTATTTCAGCTAATTCTTCGAGTGTATTTTTACTTGTATTTACAATGTAATCTAAATGTTTAAATCTTGATTTTTTGAAGTGTTTTCTATCTTCTTTAAATCTCGTTTCAACATCACTTAAACTGTCTCCACGATTTAGCATTCTTACTCTTCTAATTAGTTCATCAGTTTCAAGATAGATAAATACAATATTTGGAATCTTCTTTTTATAGATACTATTTGCACCTTTAGGTTCGACAATTATTACTTTGTAGAAGTCTGTGCCTTCTATAGGAGAACCATAATATGTGTCATGATAAACTGCCGTTTCAAGGAATTCTTTTTTGTTTTTTTTCTTAAAAAAAGTTTTCTCTGTTATAAAATGATAATCGACTCCATCGATTTCATCATCTCTAATTTCTCTAGTAGTATAAGTAACCATTTTTCTAAATTTGTAATTTGCAATTAGTATTTTGGCAATTTCTGTTTTTCCACTTGCACTTGCTCCGATTAGCACCAACATATTATCACTCCTGAACAATTAAAATTGTATCAAAATAAAGAGATAAAGTGAAGTCTAATATCAAAATTCATACATTTTCTAGTTTAATTAATTATTTAAGCAATACTTGCTATATTATTTGTTTTGAATCATGGAACAATATATAATAGATATAGACATTAATTTAAAGGGAGTAATAATATGAAGAAATTTTTACTGTTAACATTGCTTATTTCATTAATTTTATCATTGTCAGGCTGTAAGGCTTTGCGTGAAAAAATATTAGCACCACCTGATGAAATGGAAATACCAGAAGGCTCTTTAATTGCTGTTTGTACTGTAGATGACAATGTATATACTCATATCTATAAAGGTGATGGGATTTATATATATTATATAAATGATGTGCTTCAAGGAGATGAAGCAATTGAGTATATTCAAGAACAAGCATTTTTGAATGGAGAAAGTGTTGATAATTATTTAAAAATTACTTATAAAGTTGGGGAATGTGTTATTGATGATTATGTTGATGAAGATAAAGAAAAATAAAATATAATTATAAACTAGTTTATATTCAGTTTATAATAATCTGTTACAATAATTTTATTCGAGGTGATTAGAATGTTAGAATTAATAAATATTAGTAAAGATTATAAAGTTGGAGATGGAACATTTAGAGCTTTAAATAATGTATCTTTAAAGTTTAGAAAAGGAGAGTTCGTAGCTATTTTAGGGCATAGTGGTTGTGGTAAAACCACAACCCTTAATATTATTGGGGGACTCGACAGGTATACCGAAGGGGATTTAATTATTAATGGTACATCAACAAAATCATTTACAGAAAGAGATTGGGATGCGTACCGAAATAATAGTATTGGGTTTGTGTTCCAAAGTTATAATTTAATAAGTCATTTAAGTGTTTTAGATAATGTTGAACTTGGATTAACATTATCAGGGGTCCATAAAGTTGAAAGAAGAACAAGAGCAATAGAAGTATTAAAAAGAGTAGGATTAGAATCTCATATGTATAAAAACCCTACTTTATTATCAGGCGGAGAAATGCAAAGAGTAGCAATTGCAAGAGCGCTTGTTAATAATCCAGATATTATGTTAGCCGATGAACCAACTGGGGCATTAGATAGTAAAACAGCTAGAGAAATTCTAGATTTAATTAAAGAAATATCTAAAGATAAGTTAGTTATTATGGTTACTCATGAGGCTAAATATGCTGAAGAATATGCAACTAGAACTATTAAGTTGTTAGATGGAGAAATCACTGAAGATAATGATGAATTTGAGGGAGAAGAAGATAAAAGCGGATATGTAGCTAATAAAACAGCAATGAGTTTTTGGACTGCTTTAAAACTTTCTTTCAATAATTTAAAAACAAAAAAATTTAGAACAACAATTACAGCTCTTGCATCAAGTATCGGAATTATTGGAGTTGGACTTGTATTATCAATAAGTAATGGATTCTCGGGAATATTAGATGATCTTGAAAGTGATCAGTTAGTTGGCCTTCCAATCATGATAACAGAAGGTGAAGAATTCTTTATGGGTCCAGGATCAAGATTTCCTGGAGAAGAAATTGCAAATCCTGGAGAAGAAGGAGAAATATCAGTTTATGATCCTGATGATTACACCCATGTCAATGTAATCACACCTGATTTTGTAGATTATTTGAATTTAATGGATAATTTAACTTATACAACAATCCAGTATAATTATGGGTATCAACCTCAGTTATTAATTGAAACAGATGGTATAAGTAAAACAATAAGTATTAGGGACATTAATTTTACTAGTTTTATTACTCCTGAAGATGATCTTGCGGAGTATTATGATGTTATTATTGGCGATTTTCCACAAAATGCTTACGAAGTAACATTACTTGTAAGAGATGGCAATATTGTTGATAAAGATGTTATAGAAGCTTTAGGATTTAATCCTGAAGCTACCATTACATTTGAAGATATTGTTGGAACAAAAATATATGTTGCTAGAAATGATGATTATTTTGTAAAAACTGGAGCTCTTTATATTCCACAGTTAGGACAATTAGATACTGTTAGGGAAAATGGTATAGAGTTAACTATCACTGGAATTGTTCAAATGATAGATGATTCAATAAGTATTGGTGGAGACAATGGAATATATTATTTATACGCTTTAGAAGAAGAATTATTAAATATTAATATGTCTTCAAACATTTGTAATGATCAAGCCCTTACAAATGTAAGTGTATTCACTGGTGAACTTTTAACAGATGAACAACAGTTTAATACATTATCATTTCTTGGGTGTAACAATACGATACCAAGAATGATAAATATTTATTCAGATAGTGTTGATAATAAAACTGCTATTAAAGATTATATAGAAGCATATAATGAAGGACTAGATGATAAAGATCAAATAGTTGAACTTGATCTTGCAGAAACAATTGGAGATACAATGGGTACAATTATTGAAATGATATCAATTGTATTATCATCATTTGCTTCAATATCATTGGTGGTTTCTAGTGTAATGATAGGAATAATCATCTACATTAGTGTCTTAGAACGAACCAAAGAAATTGGAATTATTAGGTCACTTGGTGGCCGTAAGAAAGATGTAAGTAGAGTATTTAATGCTGAAAGTATTATAATTGGAGCTTTTGCAGGAGTACTTGGAGTAATAATTACTTATCTTCTTACTTTCCCAATAAATATAATTGTTGAGAAATTCGAAGAATCTTTAGTTAGGGTAGCTCAAGTCAATGTGCTTCATTTGCTGGGACTTGTACTTGTTTCAACTATTTTGACATTTATTGGAGGATATATTCCTTCTAGAATGGCAGCTAATAAAGATCCTGTTGAAGCATTAAGAGTAGAGTAAGTATAATTATAAAGGCAATTCAAACTGCTTAGTGTCAAATGATTATGGAAAATAAATGATATAATAAGAGATACATAATGATAAGTGGAGGAACCCCCATGGGGGTTCGCCATTTTTTAAGAAAAAATAGTAGAATTTCTGATACTTTCAAATAATTTATATTTACTAGTAACTTTATGACCAATAGCATCTAAGACAGTAGTTGGGTATCGATGATTAAGTTCAACATAATCAATTTCAGGAACAGGATTAACATGATTAGATAAATAAATTGATTTAATATCATTACTATTAGTTAGTAATTCTCGTATTCTAAGTCTTTTAGTAATCATGTGAAGAGCATGAGCTTTAGGTCTTGAAGTAAATAAAGCAGCAAGAACATGAGAGATATGACCTTCCATTGAACAACCTTTAAACAGAGGATGAGATTGATTCTTAATAACAAACCAATTAGATACAATATAATCTCTATTTTTAGAGATTATATCCTCTCTGTGAGGATATTCGGTAATAAGAGCATTACAAGTTTCTTTAAAAGATTTCCTCATACCATTCTCAATATAATGCCTTAAATAATATTTAATATCATTATCTTTAGAGATATGATTAATCGCTTGGTGCATATGAAATCTATCAAGAACAAAGATATTAGAAGTATTAGGAGTAAACTTGAATCGATCAGTAGAATGTTTAATCCATGAAGCACCATCCCCTGAAGTAATCACAGTTTTAATTTTATCAACATTATAAGTATTATTTACGTAATCTAAGACTTTTTCACGAATATCAAAAGCACTGACATCAGAAGTAATCACGTGTCTATTAACGAGCTTATTTCGCCCTTTATAAACCTTTTCTATATCGGTGTAAACAACCGCAGCTTTAATCTCTTTCATTTGATTATTATTATTTTGAGTATAAACCCATTTTTCATCAAATTGAATATATAATGTTTCAATATCTTCTTTTGTTTCCATTGAAAGATAATCTAAATCACTATGTTTAATAACATTATAAACTGTCTGTCTTGATATTTTAGATAAATTAGATTCCGCAAGAGTTTTAAACTTTGAGCCTATCTTATCACCAATTATTTCACCTGACTGGATATAAGAATACCTACCACTTAGTTCAATAATATAAGCTTTAATCATTGGATCATAATAATCTCTTTTAGGTAAATCAAATAAACGATCAACATAATAAAACCCATCACAATTAGATCCCTTGGGTACGTAGTACTCACGTTCGAAAGTGATTTCACCAAACAGTGTCATAATCGTTCTGGGATATAATCCCTTCGTATAATAAAGTTCTTTTCTATGTTTAGAATGTTTAAATGTATAATCAATCGATTCAAAAGAATCAATGATAGATTTCTTAACTATTTCAAGTAAAAATGCATCTAAATAGTTAATAAAATCAAGATAATTATTAATTGAACTAAGCCGTATTTCAGCTTTTAATGATTTTTCGATACTATTTTTAATGATTTTTGAATACATTTGGTTTATAATAGACATGTGATAAGCTCCTTTATGATGATTGGTTGTACTTTTATTATACCAAAGGTGCTTATCCTTTTTAATTACTTTTCCAAAACCATTTTACACTATCTTCAAACTGAATTGCCTTTTATTTCTAGGTCAATTTATGATATCATAGTTGTATAATGAAACTAACATTTGACGAGGAGAAAGTCTATGAATTTTATTTTAGCAATAGAAACATTAGATTTTGCTATATTTATTGAACAATTAACTTCAAATATTTTATTTAATATTGCTTTATTATTAACACTGGGTATTATTGGTGGTAAATTAGCTGAGCTTGCGAGATTACCTAAAGTAACTGGATATATAATAATGGGGATTATTATTGGTCCAAATGCTTTAGGCATAATGAGCCATGAAGTTTTAAGTAGTTTTAAAGCATTTAAAATATTAGCATTGGGATTTATTGGATTTAATATTGGGATGGAACTAAATTTTAAAAGACTTAAGAAGACTGGAAAAGAAGTTTTGTTTGTAACATTATCACAAGCGATTATGACTTTTTTATTAGTAGCAGGAGCAGTTTATTTATTTGTTGATGAATATAAAGTAACATATGCACTAATATTTGGGGCTATTGCAATAGTTACTACACCTGCACCAATTTTGGTATGTATAAAAAGTTATCATGTAAAAGGAAGATTAACTAATCTTCTTTGTCCAATGGTAGCTTTAGATGATGCTTTTGGGATTATTGTATTTGCATTTATACTACCAATCTCAATCTATTTAGCTGGACATTCTGGAGAAGTAATTAGTGCAGGTAATTTATTACTTGGACCAATGCTAGAGATTGGATTATCAATAATAATAGGGAGTATTTTAGGATTAATAATTGTTTATATATTAAATCACTTTAAAAAAGGTGATAATTTATCATTATTATTAATTGTTGTAGTTGGATTATTCTTTGGTATTGGAATAGGTCATGCAGCTGAAATGTCAGCAATATTATTACCTTTAACGATTGGTGTATTAGTGTCAAATAAACTTGATCCTGATTATATGTATAAGGTTAAGGATATTACAGATGCAATTATATTACCGTTACTATTAGTGTTTTTTACATTATCTGGTGCTGAATTAGACGTTGCTCTTCTTCCTAGATTAGGGGAATTAGGATTAATCTATATCTTTGTAAGAATAATTGGTAAAATGATTGGATCAAGCGCATCGACAAAAATCATGAAAGAGAAAAAAGAGGTAGTAAAATTCTTAGGAGTTACCTTAATACCACAAGGTGGGGTTGCTATTGATATGGCAATATTAGTTGAATTTAGATTTTTGCAACTTGCTGGTGAATTAGATAATCCACATTTTGCAGTAATTGGATCAACTGTTTTAACAGTTATCTTAGCAGCAACTGTTGTTTATAAAGTATTTGGTGAAATAATTGTTAAATGGGCATTTAAGAAAGCGGGAGAATTGCCTGAGAAAGATCAAGATTATATTGAACATCAACATATGATTTAAAAAGTAAAAATTAAAAGTGGAGCAATTTTGCTCCACTTTATTTTTGATAGATGATTCTATATTCATGATCAAGAACATCAATATATAGAATTTTATTTATTAATGCATCTTTTTTTAGAATAAACTTTATAAATTCACTAATCATAATATTTCCAACAATTCCAGGAATGAATGTAGGGCTTTTTAATACTTCTTCAATGCCTTTTGTTTTATTAGAATATATTTCTTTTAGTATATTGCTACCAGGTAAAATAATACCGACTTGTCCGTACCATCCACCAATTGCTCCGTGAATTAATGGTTTATTAAAGAATGATGCGTGTTTTTCGATAAGTAGTTTTGTTTTTATATTATCTACTCCATCAAAGACAATATCTATTCCGTCATAAATTTTTTTATCAATAAACTCATCATATTTTATAAAAATAGTTTTTATATGAAGATTAGGATTTATCTCGAGTAGTCTCTTTTTAGTTATTTCTACTTTTGATTTCCCTAAAGTTTTGGTTGTTGCATAAAGTTGACGATTTAAATTAGAAATTTCGAATGTATCAAAATCAACAATTGTAATGTTTTTAACTCCGAAACGTACTAAACCACTCGCAATGTATCCACCAAGTCCACCCACACCTATTAATAAAATATTTGTTTCATTGATTTTTGAGATTTCATCCAAGGTGAGGATGCCAGTATTTCTGCTATATTGTTCCATTTATCCACCAGCCATTGGAGGGAAAAGATGAATTAATGAAGATTCTTTAACTTCCCGATCAATCATCTTATCGGTAGTATTATCATAATGATTTAAAATAATTATTGAAATTTCTTTAATCGGTATTTTTAGTTCTTCGATAATGTCTCTAACAACAAGGCCTTTTCGATATTCAAACATAATTTCTTTTCCACCATATTTTCTGATGGATGAATATAATTTCACAGTTATCATATTATTCACCTATGTACACTTTATTATATTTCGATTCCACAAACAATCTGCGCAACTCGGAGTGTAACTCAAACAGTCATATTCGGTTGTCTCAATGAAACTACAACTGTCTTCAAAATTGCAATCAACACAACTTGGATGTTTGGTATTTAAT
The DNA here is from genome assembly GCA_030600605.1 of Mycoplasmatota bacterium. Classification (GTDB taxonomy): domain Bacteria; phylum Bacillota_I; class Bacilli_A; order Izemoplasmatales; family Izemoplasmataceae; genus JAFGXW01. The sequence goes on along the minus strand of JAUVLT010000001.1, from coordinate 5,062 downwards.
ACACTCTCTCTAAAATCTGAATATTCTTCTCCATAATATATATCTTGAAGGCTTGAGTTTAATACGTTTCCAAATGAGTGTTTCAAAACTGTTTTTTCGCGATCAAAAACCCACTCTGTATAGGTATTAGCAAAACGATAGCAAGGGATAACATTACCTAAATAATCAATATAGGTGAAATCATTTTCTACGAATTGACAATAGCGTTCTGTTTTTATTTCCATATATGGAAATGAAATATTTATTTTATTTCCATAAACTGCATATTTACTTACTAATTTTATATATTCATGTCCTTTGTGATTATAATCTTTAGTATAGAAAATATCTTTAGCTTGTTCTTTGTTTTGAGGAAGTAAATGAGATACTAAAATTTTATCTACATTATACTTGTTGGCAAAATCAATTACTTTATAGATGGTATCTTTATTTGATTTTGTTAGAACAAAGGCAAACTCAATTGATGGTAAAATCGAGTTGTTTTTCTTCTTGCATATATTGAGATACTCTAAGGTTTCTCTAATATGTGAAAATTCTGTTTTCCTAACTGAATAGTAGTCATCTTCGGTTCCATCGACACTAATAATGATCTTTTTGAAATTTTGGCATACCATTTCAATTTTTGATTTAAGAATTATCCCATTTGTCGTTATTTCTAAATCATAGTCTTTAAATTTTTCAATTGCATATTCGAATCCTTTAGCTATTGTTGGTTCGCCGATTCCACCAAAGACAATACTTTTGGTATTTTTAAGATTTGCGCTTATTTCATCAATTACTTTGTTGTTCATATCACCTAAGGTATTCTCCCATGAATGTCTATAACACATTTCACAGTTTAAATTACATCTATTAGTTAATTCAATATATACTTTTTTCATACTATTAAGAAGGAATGAATAAAAATATTCATTCCTTTTTAATTTTAAAGTCCTAAATCTTTAAGTCTTTCTTTAGTTGGAACACCTTTATTATCCCAACCTCTAAGTTCATAATACTCAGGTAATAATTTATCTAAATGATGTACATGTCCTTTTGTAGGACCACTAGGCATTGGTTCGTAAAGTAATCTTGCTGGAAGAGTATCTTCTTCAGGTAAAATACCTGCGGCAATATTAAATTGTTTTTCAAGAGTGTAAATTCTTTCTCCTGCCTTTAAGATTTCCTCTCCAGTCCAATTAGTACCTACAACACCGTTATATAATTCAGCATAGTCATCTGCACCAAGTGCAAATGATGTGAACAAACATAATCCAATAGAATCAATAAATGCAGTTAAATCTTGGAATATTTTTGTCCATAAAGGTTTGTTTTCAAGCGATAGACGATCAAGTTTTTCAGGAAGACCTACTATTTCTGGGGCAATCATATAACCGCGAACATGGCATCCTCCACGATTAGAAGTAGCGTAGTTTAATCCATGACCTTGAACTCCTCTTGGATCATAAGCTGGAAGTTCTAATTTTTTAACTGTCATAGATAATTCTGGTCTCCCGTACATTTCACATAATCGATAAGAACCATCAGCCATTTTATCGCCGAAACCTTCTCTTAATCCGATTTTTTTAGTCCAATATACAATTGCTTCAGCATTACCAAAAGTAAGGTCTACACCTTCAAAATCAACATCATTAAGTGCTCCAACTTGATTTAATTCCATTGCTGCAGCTATTGTTGCACCAACTGAAATTGTATCAATACCTAATTGATTACACCAGTAGTTGGCTTCAATGATTTTATCTAATTCTTTTACTCCACAGTCTGCTCCAAAAGCCCAAACTGTTTCGTATTCTGGTCCTCCACCTTCAACTTTATCAGTTTTAGTATAACGACCACAACCGATAAGACAACGGTGACAAGGATCTTTTCTTACTAAATATTTTTCAGCAAGTGTTTCCCCTGAAATATCTTCAGCATCTTTAAATACACCTTCTTGGAAATTGTTAGTTGGAAAGATTCCATTAGCATTTATGGCATTTACTAAAACTGCAGTACCATAAGTTGGTAAACCTTCACCAGTAACAGGGTTTTCTTTAATCTTTAAATTAGATTCTTTTACAGTAACTTTTAATTGTTTATCATCAAATAAACTAACTTTTAAATTACCACTTACAACAATTGCTTTTAAGTTTTTACTACCCATAACAGCACCAACACCACTACGTCCTGCAGCTCGATCTTTGTCATTCATAATAGCTGCCATTTTACTTAATCTTTCACCACCAGGTCCAATAGCTAAAACGTTTGTCTTTTTCTTATTTTCGACTAAAATATCAGTAGTTTCACTAACCATTTTTCCCCATAAATGAGATGCGTCTTTAATTTCAACCAAATCTTCATTTATATCAATATAAACCGGTGATACTGCTTTTCCTTCAACGATTACTCCATCGTATCCAGCATATTTTAATCTTGCTCCCCAAGTTCCCCCGGAGTTAGACGATGCGATTGTCCCAGATAATGGTGATTTTGTAACTACCATATATCTCCCACCTGTTGGTGTAGGCGTTCCTGACAATGGTCCATTTATGAAAATAATTTTATTTTCTGGACTCAATGCATCAATTTTTGGGTCGATTTCATCAAATAGTATTTTAGTTCCAAGTCCTCGACCACCAACGTATTTCTTTGCTAGTTCGAAATCTAAGTCTTCAACTTTAACTGTTGAATCAGTTAAGTTAATTCTTAGAAGTTTACCCATATAACCAAACATTTAAATACCTCCCATATTATTTTTTTAACTCACCTTTAATTATACCTAAAAATGGTAACGTTTTCAATAAATTTAATATTTAAGCTAGATAGGGAGAAGAAAATATTTAAATATTTTACCATAGTATATGATAAAACGTTATGTTGTGGTATTATTAAGGTAGTTAAAAATATTCCGAGCTTTTTAATCTACGGGTGTTATGAGCAACTATGATTAATAAGCCATTGGGTATAATGAGAAATTATTGTGCCTCCCGCGTTTGGAAAGGATGATAGGTTTTTTACTCCTTTTTAGGCGTAAAAGATCTTTTTTTATCGGAATATTTTGGAAGAGGAGATAAGATTGTGAAGAAGTTAATTGTTTTATTAGGAATTATTTTTGTTTTTACACTGAGTTCTTGTCAAAAAAAAGAATTAATTATTGTTACAACTACATCACTTGAAAATAGCGGATTACTAGCTTATATTATTCCTCATTTTGAAGAAGAATATGGTGTATTTGTAAAAATAGTAGCTTTGGGAACAGGGGCAGCACTTGAAATGGGTGAAATGGGTGAAGCTGATATATTATTAGTTCATGCTTACGCCAGTGAGGTAGAATTTATAAATAACGGATATGGAGAGAAAAGACATAATATAATGTATAATGATTTTATTTTTGTAGGGCCAACTACTCTATCGACATCCACACTTGAAGAAACATTAGAAACGATAAGTGAAAATCATGATTTTTATTCAAGAGGCGATAACTCAGGAACACATAAGATGGAATTATCTCTTTGGAATCAATTTGATTATGATGTAACATCTTTTGGAGATTGGTATAAAGAAACTGGACAAGGTATGGGATCAACACTTACAATGACATCTTTAAGTCAATATTATACATTAACTGATCGAGCAACATATCTTTCAATGTTAGAAAATCTTGATTTAGTAATTGCTTATGAAAATAGTGTAGAATTGAAAAACCAATATGGTGTTATTAAAGTTAACCCAGAATTACATAATCGCGAAGAACTATATGCTGATCAATTTTATGATTGGATACTTAGAGAAGATACACAAGCTTTAATTGCGACATATATTAAATACGATACACAATTATTTTATCCAAATAGCTAGGTGGTTAGATGATATTAGAAAGCACTCTTAAAGCAATTGAATTATTGATATCCTTAGATCAAGAAATATATACAATAATATTTCTTTCTTTAACGATATCAATACTAGCAACAATCACTGCTTCATTTTTTGGAACAATTATCGGAATACTAATAAGTATTTCAGATTTTAAATTAAAAAGATTTACCAAAAAAATAGTATTTACTTTTATGGGTATTCCTCCAGTTGTTTTAGGACTAGTTGTATTACTTTTAATCACAGGGCCATTTGATGGGATGAATCTATTATTTACTAAGTCAGCTATGTATATTGCTCAAACATTATTAGTATTACCAATTATTATTGGAAATATTATTATCTCTAGTGAAAAAACACAGAAGAAGGTTTTAGAAACAGCGACAACACTTGGTGCGAGTAAGTATGATAAATTAATTCTTTTAATAAAAGAAATTAAACCATTCATTTTTATGAGTGTTATATTAGGATTTTCAAGAGCTTTAAGCGAAGTTGGAGCTGTTATGCTTGTTGGTGGAAACATCAAAAATGATACAAGGGTAATGACGACTTATATTGCTTTAAATAATAGTATGGGAGAATACTCAGTATCAATTGCGATGGGGATAATCCTTTTATTAATCGCCTTTATGCTACATACATTATTAGCTAGATTCAGAGGTGATTTTTATGATTGAGATAAAAGGATTAACGGTAAAATACAAGTCTCTTGAACTTAAATTTAATAATCACAAATTTAAAAAACATCTGATTTCAGTTATTAGTGGTCGTAATGGGACTGGGAAAACGACATTATTAAAAGCAATTGCTTCATTGATTGAATATAGTGGAGTTGTAGAAGCAAAAGGTGAAGTAACATATAATTCACAAGAGGCAGTATTGTTTAATCGAAGTGCATATGAGAATATTATTTATCCACTTAAAATTAGAAAGTTAGATGTTTCGTCATATCAAGAAACGATTAATGATTATTGTAAAGTGTTAGATATTCAGCACTTATTAGATAAGAATGCATTGAAATTATCATCTGGTGAGAAGATGAAAATTTCAATAGTTAGAAGTATTATTTTCAATCCTGATATTGTGTTACTAGATGAACCCACTACTCATCTTGATTTAGAATCAATCAATGAGTTATCTTTATTATTAAGAAAATTAAGAAAGAATATAACTTTTATTATTGTTAGCCATAATAAAACTTTTATTGACG
>JAUVLT010000035.1 GCA_030600605.1 Mycoplasmatota bacterium | reverse complement strand
ATACATTCCAATATGCCCAACTTTCGCAGTAGGAATAAGCATTTGGATTCCATCAACCATACCAAGTCCAGCTCTTAATATCGGAACTATTATTACATCTTTACTTAACATCTTACATACCGTTTCAGTTATCGGTGTTATTACTTTTACTTCTTTCGTTGATAACCCTCTAGTAATTTCGTATGTAACTAATCCTCCAACTTCATTTACTAAATGTCTAAATGTCTTTGTGTCGGTATTTTTATTTCTTATAATAGCCATCTTATGGTCTATTAAAGGATGATTTAAAATTGTTAATTTCCCCATATCATTCTCCTTTATAGCTATTTATTTTGTTAACTCTCCTAATGTGTCTATCCTCATTTGAAAACTCTGTATCAATCCAAATATCAACAATTTTCAATGCATGATTTTGTTTAATAACTCTCCCACCCATCGCTAATATATTTGAGTTATTATGAAGTCTCGTTGCTTCTGCAGTGAACAAATCATGAACTAAAGCAGCTCTTATACCTTTAACTTTATTTGCCATAACACTCATTCCAATTCCGGTACCACAAACCAATATTCCTCGATCGTATTTGTGGTCTCTAACTGCTTCGGCAACTAAAATAGCGTAATCGTTATAATCAGTACTTTCCTCTGAAAAAGCTCCAAAATCTTTCACTTCAAATCCTCTTTCAATTAAATGCTTTTTTATTGCTTCTTTATGACTATATCCACCATGATCAGCACCTACTGCTATTTTCATAAATAAACCCTCCTTTAAAAGTGTTTATAAAATTACTTTGTATATATACTATATCAATTATATCAAAACTAAAAGAGATTACAACAACTTATCAAAAAATATATAAAATATTATATTGATATATATTTATTATATTTATCTTTATTGTCTTTCGCCTAAACCTCATCACAAGACATAGAAAAAGGCTAAAATTTTAGCCTATTTTTATATTTCCTTGACGCAATATTTTTTGATTTACAACATCATAAACAGTTGAACTTATAGAAGATAAATCATTCCCTTTTATGATATAATCGACTTGCTTACTAAAACTTACCACTTCACGATATTTTAAAATTGGTGGTTCACTTGATAAATTTAAGCTTGTAACTGCCATTGGTCCAAACCTTTCTAATATACTTAAAGCTGTTTTATCATTAGGTATTCTAACTCCTACTGTCGTTTTCCCAGATGTTATAAAATTTCCAACATTATCATTTTTCAAATAGACTAAAGTAAGTGCTCCTGGCCAAAATTTTCTTGCATATTTTCCACCCATTTCAAAATCTACCACAAGTTCTTTTACTTGCTCAATATTTGCACATAAAATCGCTAGAGGATTTCTCTTCTCGCGTTTTTTTATTTCATATATTTTGTTTACTCCTACTTCACTATTTATTAAACAACCAACTCCATAAACAGTATCAGTTTGAAAAACAATAACTTCATCTTTTATTTCAACTTTTAATAATTCTTCTAAATTTATTATCATATTTATCACCTTAATCATTATAACATAAATATAAATATCAATAAGTACATAATATCCATTTCTTTCAACAAACATCTCTGCAAAAAAGGAGAAAGCGCAACAATATTACTTGATAAAGTAGTTATTCATCAATTAGTTATGATCGATACTGTTGCAGGTGCAATTAATTCAAGTATAGTAATATTGGCTAGTATTGAAAATGCACTTTCGGGAAAAGAGTGTGGAGAATAATAATTCTAATCTCGCATATCATTTTTTATATATAATAAATCACTTACAGGTTTATAGGTTTTTCGATAAATATCTAATACCCCATACTTTCTTAATGCCTCCAAATGCATTTTTGTTGGATATCCTTTATGTTTTTCAAATCCATCTTTCGGATACTTTTTAGATAATTTAATCATATAGTTATCTCTTTCAACCTTTGCGATTATAGAAGCAGCAGCTATTGTTGCACTCTTTGAATCACCTTTAATAATACTTAGATATTCTATACCAAGTTCGTTTAAAGGCATCGCATCTGATAATACAAAAGTAGGTCTAACATCTAAAGCTTTGATTGATTCAATCATTGCTTTTTTTGATGCTTGATAAATATTTATTCTATCGATTTCCGCAGGATAAATATAAGTAATTTTGTAAGCAATTGCTTTTTCAATAATTTCTTTACTGAGTAATAATCTCTTCTTTTCTGAAAGCTTTTTAGAATCGTTTAATCCTTCAATTTTATTTAGTGGATCAAGAATAACAGCAGCAGCAACTACTGGACCAGCAAGTGGTCCTCTCCCCACTTCATCGCATCCCGCTATATACTGATGACCATTCTTAAGTAAATCATTTTCATACTCATACATAATCAATTACCTTGTCTAAAATTATTTTCCCAAATTTTTGATGTCTAAAATCATGAAGAAATAAATCATTTACACGATCATAATCAATCTTATTTCCAGGTAATAAACATCCTCTTTTAAATCCAATATCGTTATATATCTTTAAGATATTATCAATATCAACTTCTATAGAATATCGATTTTCAAATCGCTTTGGATAATTCTTAAATAAATATTTAAATCCAAAAATTACAACTTCATCAACAGGTAAAATATTGTCCTTAATTGCTCCGGTAATTGCAAGTCTTAAAGCAACGTCGTCATTATCAAATTTAGGCCATAAAATACCTGGTGTATCCAATAATTCAAAATCTTGACCAACTCTAATATATTGAGTATTTCGAGTTACTCCTGGTCTATCTTCCGCAATTAACTTCTTTTTCTTTGCTAGTCTGTTAATAAGCGTTGATTTTCCGACATTCGGAATTCCTAATATCATTGATCTAATTGGTCTTTCTTTTCTTCCCCTCGATATTTCCTTTGCGATTTTATCCTTAAGTACATCTTTTAATACACCTTTTATCTTGTCCACTCCCATACCATTCAATGAATTTATCTTGAGAGTTTTTACACCTTGTGACTCAAAAAAAGAAACCCACTTATCAAGTTCTACAGGGTCAGATAAGTCGGCTTTATTTAGCAGAATAACTCGTGGCTTGTTCCCAATTAACTCCTTAATAACAGGGTTTTGCGATGAATATGGTATTCTAGCATCAAGTAGTTCTAAAACAATATCAACCAACTTTATTTTTTCTTTTATTTGTTTTTTAGTCTTAGCCATATGGCCTGGATACCATTGAATTTGTTTCATAATACCACTCCTAATTAAAGATACCTCTAAATACATTTTCAAACTTGTATATTACTGTTCCATATATTTGTTCTTTTTTAACATAACCAAGTAAATTGCTTCTTGAATCAAGTGAATGTTCTCTGTTATCTCCTAGTACAAAATATGAATCAATTGGAACATTGAATGTGCATACTTCCTGCTCATTATTATTACAATACGTATATGAGATTATTGACCCATACTCATCTTCTATAAATTCTTGTTCAATTATTTCACCATTTATCTTAATAATGTTATGATCTATTTCTACTAAATCTCCCGGTAACCCAATGATTCTTTTTAAGTAGTATTCATTATTATCAGTTTCAAGAACAATAACATCAAATCGATCATAATTTGTAAAAACATGAATCATCAAAATATCTTCTCCTTCATAGAAATTTGGTTCCATACTCTGTCCTATAACCGTAGCAGGAGATATTGCAAAAGCATTAATAATTGATACAATCGCCATGAAAACTGGTACAACACTTATTAGATCAAAAACGTTTAATAACATTTTATGAGTATTACGAGTCTCTTCACTTGAAATATCATTACGAGATATAAATAGATAAAGAGCGATTCCAATCGCCAAAAATGTAGCAACCGCTAGAAGAACTAGAAATAATTTGGATGCCATTACTATATCAAAAGCAACATATTTATCAAATATTCTGGTAATCAATATTAAGATTATACATCCAAAAACTATTGATATTTTCTTTATCAATTTTCTTCTATATTCATAAGTTATTATGGTATTATTTATTTCTTCTAAATCATCTTCTTGCTCTTCCTCTATTTCTAAAATTTCATCTGACATTTTATCACCTAGTTCTTATTTAGTACTTCATCTAATTCCTGCTCATTTACTAGCACGTTTCTAGCTTTAGAACCTACATTATCAGATACTATTCCTAAATCAGATAATAATTCTACAATTTTTTGAGCTCTATTAAATCCAATTCTAAATTCTTTACTTATTTTATTTATTGATGCTTCACCTTTTAAGACAACATATTTTGCAACTTCATTTAATAATTCATCCGAATTATTAAAACCAGTAGCTTGTTTCACTAATTTTTCTTGAGTAAAGAAATATTCATTAGATCTCTGTCTCTTAATAAATTCAATTACATTGTGAATTTCTAAATCTGAAACATATGCTCCTTGAACACGTCTTTGTGGTTGTCCACTTTCAGCATAAAGCATGTCTCCTCTTCCTAGTAATTTATCAGCTCCAACACTATCAATAATAGTCATTGAATCAACATAACTAGAAACCATAAATGCTAACCTTGTAGGAATATTAGATTTAATTGTTCCTTTGATAACATCTGTCGAAGGTCTTTGAGTAGCAATAATAAGATGTATACCACAAGCTCTAGCTTTTTGAGTTAATCTCATAATAGCACTTTCAACAGTACGAGATGCTATAACCATTAAATCAGCTAATTCATCAACGATGATTACAATATATGGCATTTTTTTAAGATTAACTTCGCGTAATACTTTTTCATTATATGAAGTTATATCTTTTACTATTTCCTTAGAAAATATTTTAAATCTTTTTTCCATTTCCTCTACTGCCCATTTTAATCCAGCAGTTGCAATTTTAGCATCAGTAATAACTGGGGTAACTAAATGAGGGATATCATTATATGCTGATAATTCCACCATTTTAGGATCAATTAACACTAATTTTAAATCATCTGGTGAATACTTAAACAAGAAACTCATTAAGATAGTATTAATACAAACACTTTTACCGCTACCAGTAGCTCCTGCTACCAATCCATGAGGCATCTTAACAATCGAAGCATAAACTCCCTTACCATCAATATCTAATCCTAAAGCCACAGTTAAAGGATCTTTAGCATTTAAGAATTCATCCTGATTAACAATATCGATAAAGTGAACAATTTCAGCTATTTTATTTGGAACTTCAATACCAATTGTGCTTTTCCCTGGAATCGGAGCTTCTATTCTTATCTCTTTAGCAGCTAATGCCATTTTAATATTATCTGAAATACTTGTAACTTTTTTTACATTTACTCCACTATCTAAAACTATTTCATATCTGGTTACGGTTGGACCTTTTGTATGAGTATAAACATGCGCTCCTACACCAAATTCTTTAAAGGTTTTATTCAATATCTCTATTTGAGCTTGAATCCATTCATTACTATCACTTGATTTTTGAAGCGGTTTTGATAATAAGGAAAACGGAGGTAATCGATATTCTTTATTATATTTATTAACTGAAGGTTTAGCTTCTCTTTGAATAGATTCACTCTTGATTGGCTTTACTTTCTTTTCAAAGAAATCGTTAATATTAGTCTTTGGTTTATTTTCGTTATTTACGTATGATTCCCTTTTTTCTTCACTTCTAGTTGCTTCTTTTGTATTTTCATAGTTATCATAAGATTCATAACTAGTAGATTTTCTTTTTGATCTATTAGTTTGTGATTCCATCGCCTCACTTAAATTATTACCACTAACAAGATCAAATTCAGGATATTCCGAACCATATTTTCTCTTAACATCCTCTTTTGTCAAACGTGGTTTAATTCTAAAAGAATCATATTGTCTGTCCGTATCTCCTGTTCTTTTATGCGGATTAGGTATAACAATTTCATCTTTAACTTTCGTACCAAATATTGGTGAAACAAATTTGTTTTTCTTATACTCAGCTCTTTGATCCTTATCTGCTATTTCAGGTATCACAAAAGGAACCGTATCAGCAGTTCTCTCTTTGACAGCTTTAATTCTTTTTTTCTTAAAAAACATAGTATCACCCTCTACTGATTAATTATTTCTTAAATCATTTTTTTTACTTCCTCATATGATTTTCAATAATCTAGTAATATTCTTTCATCCTGTTAATTTTGTTCATCATCTTCAATAATTCCTTCTTCTAATATCTTGTTTACTTCTTCTTCAACCATATTTAATTCCAATGGCTTATCAAATAATTTTTTAGAATAAACTTTTATTGTTTCTTCACCAACAATGCCTATAATAACAAGGCATACTTTCTTTGTCATAACATCAATTGAAGTATTAATTACTAATTTCCTAAACCAATATACTGGGTTAACTACATTAACCACAGCGTTACCATATTTTACTATTTTTACGACTTTATACTTTTTCGCAACTTTTACTAGTTTGCTTTCTTCAATTGCTCTCTTTTTATCAAGCATCTGCATTATTTTTGTAACACGTAAATTCATAGTATTTTTTAATAATGGTTTATCTAGTATTTCTCTTATTCTGTCTGTAATATAATGATTAAGTTCTAATAACTCATGAACACTTAACTCAAGCATAGGATACTTTGAATCTGGGAAAAAGTATGCAGCAATTTCTTCTATTAATTCATAACTCATTTCAAAAGTTAATTTAGAAATTCCTTTGTTCCCTAGTCTCTTATTTCTTTTAAATGCTTTTCGTTTCTCAATAATCATAAATTTTAGATCTTCTTCATCTACATCTATATTTGGTCTCTTAATGTCTTCGATATTGATGTTTTCACCTCTAATTAGAAAATAGATAAAAATCGCAGTAAAAACAATGGCTCCAGTAGCCATTCCTAAGAAGAAATTAATAAATCCACCAAAAGAAATATCAAAAAACATGATATCAACTCCTAACTTACTAAATATTATAACATATTTATCATTTATATTGTGTATATTTTATGATTGTGAGATAATGAAACAAGGTGATAATATGGAAAAATACTTGATTGCCCTTGATTTAGACGGCACATTATTATTTGATTGGAAAACATTAAAAGAAGAAACAAAAAACTACTTGTTAGACATATCCAAACAAGGTCATAAACTTGTCATAGCAACAGGAAGACCATTTCGTAGTTCAGAGAGATATTATAATATGTTACAGTTAGATACTCCTATCATTAACTATAATGGCGGTCTAGTAACATCTAAAAACGATAAAAACTTTGAGTGTTTTAGTTTAAAAGTCGATAAAGAATTTATTCTAGATATTTTCGAAAAGAATAAGAAATATATAAAGAATGCCTTCGGAGAAATCGGCGATGATATTTACTTACTTCATGATACCGAAGAAATTAGACCTTTAATTCATAATTTTAATGGAGCACAACTCACAATAGGTGATTTTAAAAACACCCTTCCCGGAAGCACTAATGGTTTCATTATCATCGCAAACGAGGGACAAGGGCAGTTCATTGAAGACTATGTAGAAAAACATTATAAGAATAGAGTACTGCACCGTAATTGGGGAAATGAATACAGTTTTATTATTGAGTTATTTACTCCAGAAACCAATAAAGGAAATGGAATTGAATATGTTTCTAAATACTTAGGCTTTGAAAAAAATCAAATCATTGCTTTTGGTGATGGACATAATGATATTGAAATGTTAGAATATGCAGGACTTGGAATTGCAATGTCTAATGCTCATCCTAGTCTAAAAAAAATTGCTGATATAATACTAAATGATTCTAATAAAGAAAATGGAATTGAAAAGTTCCTAAATAAATTCTTTAACAAAAAGATATAATTATTAAAATGGGAGAATAGGGATGAAAAAATACAAAAATATTTCAACATTATTAATACTGTCTTCAATGATTTTTTGGATTATCATGATGGGAAATGATGGGTCATCAGTAATTATGTTTTCATCAAGACTTGTAATAGTTGTTGTGACATTAGGATTATTGATAACAAACATTTTATTTGTTCAATTTGTAAAATGGTTAAAGAGTTAAAAAATTACTACAAAATAAAAAGAGACAATTGTCTCTTTTTTTTAGTATCTAAATCTACTCTTATTTTTACCTTTACCTTTTTTCTGTTTAGTTTTAGTGTTTCGCATAGCTCCTAGAGTATTTGCTGAATTCATTTTTGATGGATCCATTGATGACATTTTTTTCATCATTTGTGTTTGTTGTTCTAATGATTGAATTAATTTATTAACGTCACTTACACTTCTCCCTGAACCTTTAGCAACACGTCTTCTTCGTGAACTACTTCGAGATATTAATTTAGGATTCTTTCTTTCAGCTTTTGTCATTGATTGAATAATAGCTTTAATATAAACAGTTTGTTTTTCGTCGATGTTAGCACCCTTCATAGCTTTATTCATTCCAGGAATAAGCTTCATCATTCCACCTAATGAACCCATTCTTTTAAGCATTTTTAATTGCTTAAGAAAATCATTATAATTATATTTCCCTGACATCATTTTTTCCATGAGATTCATCATGTCATCTTCATCAATATTTTCAGTTACTTTATCAACAAGTGTTAATACATCCCCCATTCCAAGAATACGAGATGCCATTCTATCTGGATGAAATACTTCTAACTGATCAAGTTTTTCTCCCATACCCATAAACTTAATTGCTATATTTGTAACTTGTCTTAAACTTAAAGCTGCTCCACCGCGTGTATCTCCATCAAGTTTTGTAAGAATTGCTCCTGTGACATGTAGAGCACTATGAAAGCTTGATGCAACATTAACTGCATCTTGTCCGGTCATTGCATCAAGATTTAACAATATTTCTTCTGGTTTTAATATATCTCTAATGTCGATTAATTCTTGCATCATTGGTTCATCTATATGTAAGCGACCTGCGGTATCTGCGATAATTAGATTATTTCCATTAGCTACCGCAAATTCAAAAGCTTTTTTAATTATTGTTTGGGGTTTCTCAAATATTCCCATTTCAAAAACATCAACATTCAATTGTGCTCCAATTGTTTTCAATTGTTCAATTGCAGCAGGTCTATAAATATCAAGTGCAACCAATAAAGGTTTTAAATTATTGTTCTTTCTCAAAAAATAAGCTAGTTTTCCAGATGTAGTAGTTTTACCTGAACCTTGAAGTCCGACCATCATAATTTTAGTTATTCCAATCATATTCAATGTTAAAGGTGCTACTTTTTCACCCATTATATTTTTAAGTTCATCATGAACAATTTTTACTACTTGTTGCCCTGGGTTCAATCCTTTTAAAATTCTTTCTCCCATTGCTTGTTCTTTTACAACTTTGGTAAATTCCTTTACAACTTTGAAGTTAACATCCGCTTCTAATAACGATAATCTAACTTCTCTCATCATTTCTTCAATGTCTTTTTCAGTTAATCGTCCTTTACCGGTAACCCTCCTTAAAGACATTTGAAGGCGATCTGACAAATTATCAAAAGCCATAATATCACTCTACTTTCTCAAGTTCCTCAACTAAGTTTTTAACTTTACTTAGATCTTTTTCTTTTTTTAATTGTTCTCTTATTACATGTCTTCTCTTACTTTTTCTTCTTAATCCAAGCTTATATTCAAAATTATACAACTTTTTAACAGTTCTTTTTAATTGATCGTGTACCGCATTTCTACTAACATTTTTATTTTCCGATATTTCAGAAATAGAATAATTATTGTAATAATACGATTCCATATAAGCTTTTTGTTTATCGGTTAATAAATCTTGGTAGATATCATATAGTTCAATTATTTCAATTGCTTTATCAAGTATATTCATTAGAAGATATCCGAGAACATTCCATAGATATATTCCTCTATATCAAAATGTTCTAAATCATCAATTTTCTCACCAAGACCTACATATTTTATCGGTATATTAAGTTCATCTTTAATTGCCAAAACTATCCCACCTTTAGCAGTACCATCTAATTTCGTTAAGACAATACCTGTGATATTTGTAACTTCATTAAATATTTTTGCCTGAGATAAACCATTTTGTCCAGTTGTTGCATCAACCACTAACAACGTTTCGTGAGGTGCCCCTTCACATTCTCTAGTAATAACCTTACTTATTTTCCCAAGTTCTTTCATTAAATTCACTTTATTTTGCAATCTCCCAGCAGTATCACATAATATTATTTCAATATCGTTTTCTCTTGCATATTTAATAGCATCAAACATAACACTAGATGGATCACTTCCAGCCTCTTTGGCATAAAAAGAAGCATTTACTTTTTCACTCCATATTTTTAACTGATTTATAGCTCCAGCTCTAAATGTATCTCCTGCGACCATTAAAACCTTTTTTCCTTTAGAAATATATTCATTAGCCACTTTTCCAATGGTAGTAGTTTTACCCGCTCCATTGACACCAACAAATAAAACAATATTCAATCGATCTTTTTGAATATCTAAGTTAGAAGAAACAATTTCATCTTTTACATAGAGTTTAAACATTTCTTCAATGATAATTTCCTTAAGATCTCGAGGTGATGAAATGTTGTTTAATTGTACAGTATCACGTAAATGATTAACAAATTTTATTACAGTATCAACACCAATATCAGCCATGATAAACAATTCTTCTAATTCATCAAACAAATCATCATTTATAATTTGAGAAGTTTCAAGTAACAATTTTAAGTTACTAAAAACACCTGCTCTAGTTCTACTCATTCCTAATCTATATTTTTGAGCATTTACTCTTTTTGCTTTTGATTTAAAAAGATTTCTAAAAACTCCCATAAAATCACTTCTTTTCTTATAATAAAATCACAAAATATTATAACATACTTCTATAAAATCTTCTATAAATATAAAAATAACCCTATAAAAAGGGAAAATCCGCCTCTCGGCGGATTAAGGAAGGGGATGTGTGAATAATAAAATTATTCACCATGCTATGTAAGGGATAAGTTGCGACTAAGTCGCAATATAAATATAACATAAATTAAAGAAAAATGTCAATAAATAAATTAAAGTATTTTGTTATATTATCAATAACATGACAATCATTTTTTTGTTTACTACAGGTCTTTTGTATATTTATAATTTTTCTAAAAACAACCATGACTAATATAGAAAAAAGACATAAATAATTTATGTCTTTTTGTTACAATTTTTATTGTTTTTTATAGCCACATTTTTTTGTTTCTTGACAAATAATTCCGCCCTTATTATCCTCAATTAATAGACTGCCACAATCAGGGCACAATTCTCCAGTTGGAAGTCCAAATAACATATTCTTACATGCTGGAAAATTATTACATGCATAGAATTTTTTACCCTTATTTCTTCCGTTTTTGGCTGTACGTTCAACAATTTCACCTTTGCCACATTTTGGACATTTAACACCTGTTGTAACAACAACTGGCTTATCATATTCTTTTACTTTTATGTATTTACAATTTGGATAATCACTACATGCTTCAAAACTTCCAAATTTCGATGTTCTAAACACCATCGGTGATCCACATTTTGGACAGTCTTCACCTGTAAATTTCGGCGCTATCTTATCCATGTTTTTATTAGCTACATCAACCATTGGTATGAAAGCTTTGTAGAACTGAGATATTATTTTTGTTTGATTCTGTTCACCAGTTGTGATTTCATCCAATACTTTTTCCATTCTAGCTGAATAATCAACACTAATAATTTGTCCAAAGAACTGATCAAGTTTTTCTATTGTCAAAATTCCTTGATCTGTTGGAATGAATTTTTTCTCTTTTATTACCACATATTTTCTATTTTTAATAGTGGTAATTGTTTGTGAATAAGTAGATGGTCTCCCTATTCCTAGATCTTCCATTTCTTTGATAAGTCTTGCTTCTGAGAATCTTGCAGGAGGTTTTGTGAAATGTTGTGATTTATCAACACTTTCAGCTTTGATAGTAGCCTTCTCAGTAAGTGGTGGCAATTTGCTTAAATCAATTTTTTCATATTTACCATATAACTTTAAATACCCATCAAACACTAAATCTTGTGCAGTTGCTCTAAATAATGATAAATTATTTGATAGTTCTACAGTTTTAGTACTAATTATTGCTGGTTTCATTAATGACGAAATTGTTCTTTCATATATTAATGTATATAAAACAAATTCATCCTTTGATAAAAATCTCTTAACACTTTGAGGTGTTCTAAACACATTAGTAGGTCTTATTGCTTCGTGTGCGTCTTGTATGTTCAACCCTTTTTTAGTTACTACCTTGATTTTACCAACATAATCTTTTCCATATATTTCCTCAATATATTTAATAGCTGGCGAAGTAAAGACATTACTTAGTCTTGTAGAATCAGTACGCATATAAGTAATTAATCCAACTGTTTCATTTTCTAAATCCATACCTTCATAAAGTTTTTGAGCAATCAACATTGTTTTTTGAGAACT
>JAUVLT010000107.1 GCA_030600605.1 Mycoplasmatota bacterium | reverse complement strand
ATCTTAACTATTGTAAGTAGTCCATGTTCTTCATCTATCAACCCATATTCTTCCAGTTTCTCTTTAATATAATGATATTTAATAGAATCCTTTTTTGATTCGTCATTTTCATAATTAATGTAAGTTCTTAAAGGAATTTTTACAAGTTTAGAAGCTTCTTTTTGTGATAAATCTAAAGATTTTCTTAATTCTTTAATAGACACATAATCACCACCTACAATCATTATACTATGCGTTGCATTTTATTACAATATAAAATGCAATAATTGCATATCTCTATTAATATACTACGCAATTATTGCATTTTGCGGTGTTTTGTTTACTCTACCATAATCCAGAATGGATTCATCCATGGCCAACGGTTCAGAAGGTTTCTTTTCTTTTTTATCTACATATTCTTTTAGGTTATTTATGATACGGCTCGTGAATTGATAGGATGTTAGTAGACACAAAGTATTACATGTGTTTATTAGCATCTTTTTGTATTTGAAGTAATCCTAGAAATATGAAAATACTATATACATAATATGATAGTAGGATCATTAGCGGAGATATAAGTGATTTCCAAAAGCCTGCGGTTATAAAAATGTTAATCTCTTTAGCAACATCAAATCTTTGAGTATCATCTGTTATAAATATTGGAATACACATTAATAAAATCCCAATTATTAAATAGATACTAGCTTGGATATTACGATATTTTATAATAGAAAATATCGAGTAGCCAATAATTAATAAGTAAAACGGGTTACTAACAGCAATTAAGTATTGTGAATATTTCCACACTACACCTGGATAAAACACAAGTGGCACGTTTATTCCTGTTGTAGCTAAATATGATAGAATAGACCAAATTATATTGGTAATAATAAGTACTGAAACAGTAATTAATAGTACTCGGTTATTCCAAAAATATATTATAAAGAAAAGTGGTATTAATAATATTGTTAAATTCCAAATTAAATGAGTTTGCCAAATTATACGGTAATATATACTTGCGTAGTAATAATAGTCAGTCCTAAGAACTAATACAATTGTCAATATAAATGGTATTACTGCTTTGGTAATATTCTTCATATGCGGTCCCCCTATATATATAATTATATTATACCATACTTGATTACAAGTACCAGGTCATATAAGATTCAAAGAAAAAAGCCCAAGAGGGCTTTGTTATAGCGTGCATGTCATTAGTTGCAATCAAGTATGTTACACCTCGTTGTTCCACAAACTAAATAACCGATATATTAGTTCAAATAAAAATTACAAACAAATAAATAATATGTATCAAATTATTTCTTTGATATAGAAAAGAGATATCAAAAATGATATCTCTATAAATTAGAATCCGTATATAGCGCTGGAAAACGCTACTAGAAACTAAATCTACTCTAGGACCCGTTAATAGGTTAGATAGCCCATACGCTAAGACGGCAATCAAAGCATACTTTAAATCCTAGTGCTTTGTAATACTATCATAGTTTTAGATATTGTCAAACATTTATTCTAATTATTTTTTTCAGAACTATTTGGTTAATTGTTAATGGCTTTCCTTTATGCTAATATTAATTAGTGAAATAGTAACTTAAAATACAGAAATATATGAGGATGGTAGAACACATGAATGACTTGATAAGAAAGTTAGAACCAAAGTATCTTTATCTAATATCTTCTCGCAGAGAATACGCAGAACTATGTGCAGTAGAAATGAAATATATCTTTGGAAAAACATCAAGTAGTAATTTTCACCTATCAAACCAATTAATTGATATTTCACGTAGTTCCTTTATAAAAGGACGAGTTACTATCCTTTATTCTGATGAATCTATTGATACAATTGAAAAAAAGATGATTGAAGATAATTTATCTTTTGATAACTATAAAATTCATTTTCTTAAATTTGATGACGTTCCTTACCAAATTAGATTAGAATCTTTGAGAGCTTTGGGGTTTACTATAAATGGAGATTTCGCTATAAAAGATCCAGATGTCGAATTTATTCTAACCAAAATAGATGGTATATGGATATTTGGCAAATTACAATCTAATCCTAACAAGTGG
>JAUVLT010000058.1 GCA_030600605.1 Mycoplasmatota bacterium | reverse complement strand
CCATATATGAGAGTGAATATTAATGATTTGGCTATTTTAGGTGATTTAATTGTATTTAGTAGTGTTTATTTATTGCTTTATATTTTAATATATTTTTATGGTAAAGGGATATATAGTTTATTGATTATTGTAGTTGGATACTTTGTAAGTGACATTACAATTGATTATTACGTGCTGAAAAGTAGTGCTTCAGTTGTTTCCAAAACACTTAATTTTATTTTTGTTAATATCGGGTACTATATTGATGAAGGATATGGATTATATTATGGGAAAACTTGGGGAATAATACTAATAACTATTCTATTTTTAGGTATTATTTTAACATATATAAAAAAAGATTTTGAAAATTAATTATTGAGAAAAATGTAATAATATGGTATATTTTTTATGCTAAGGAGTTGATAAAATGTGCGGTATAGTAGGTTACATCGGGAATGAAGATGCTAGAGAAATAATTATCAAAGGACTTAAACGTCTTGAATATCGCGGGTATGATTCAGCTGGGATAGCACTTTTAAAAGGTGAAGATAGTACATTCCATATTTATAAAGACAAAGGACGAGTATCTCGCCTACAAGAAATAACAGACTTTAGTTATAAGAGTTGTTTAGGAATCGGACATACAAGATGGGCTACTCATGGAGTACCAAATCAAGTGAATTCACATCCTCATCAATCAGAAAAAAGTCGTTTTTTTATTGTGCATAACGGTGTTATTGATAATTATAAAGAACTTAAGAGTGAAGAGCTAAATGGAAACAACTTTACAAGCGATACTGATACTGAGGTAATTGCCCATATAATTGAAAAATACAGCAATGAGATGAAAGTAGACGAAGCAATTAGAAAGACGATGAGTCTACTTGAAGGATCATACGCTTTGGCAATTATTGATACGCAAAATCAAAACAAATTATATGCCTGTAAGAATAAAAGTCCATTATTGCTTGGATTAAGTGATAAAGGAATAATTATTGCTAGTGATGTTATGGCATTGGTTGGGTATAGTACTAAATATGTACCACTAAAAGATAAAACTTTTGTTGAAATAACAGGAATTAATTATAAAACATTAGACATTATTGGAAAAGAAGTTGAACATGAAGTAAAAGTAATTGACATTGATTATTTTAATGTTGAAAAAGGTGAATACTCACACTTTATGTTAAAAGAGATAAGTGAACAGCCAAGTGTAATAAGAACAATTATTAGTAAATATTTTGATGGAGAAGAAGTAATCCTAAATGGTGATGTTTCAAAAGCAATTAAAGATAGTGATCGTTTATATATTATCGCTGCAGGAACAAGTATGAATGCCGGTTATATTGGTAAAGAATTATTTGAAAAAATGGCTTTAATTCCTACTGAGGTTCATATTGCTAGTGAAATTGCTTATAATATGCCTATTCTATCGAAAAAGCCATTATTCATTTTTATATCACAAAGTGGTGAAACTGCAGATTTGAGAGCAGTATTAGTAAATGTAAGAGCTAATGGATATCGTAGTCTAACAATTACTAATGTAAAAACTTCAACATTAGCTAGAGAAGCTGATTTATTTGTTGAGATTCATGCAGGACCTGAAATTGCTGTTGCAAGCACAAAAGCTTATACAGCTCAAATATGTATTTTAGCAATTTTAGCTTATGGATTAAGTGATAAACATATTAATTTACGTAAAGAGTTTAGTAAGCTAGCTATTAGTATTGAAAATATTATTGATAAAAGAGAATATATTGAAACATTAGTTAAAGACAATTTAACTAAAAGAAATTGTTTTTATATTGGACGAGGAATTGATTATTACGCTTGTTTAGAATCGAGTTTAAAATTGAAAGAAATTAGTTATATTCAAACCGAAGGTTTCGCAGCTGGAGAACTAAAACATGGGACAATTGCTTTAATAGAAAAAGATACTCCAGTTATTGCGATAATCTCCCAAAGAAAGATTAATAAAAATACAAGAAGTAATTTAAACGAGGTGAAAAGTAGAGGGGCTAGAACACTAGTTATAAGTACTTGGGGAGTTCATGAACATGGTGATCAAATTGTACTTGATGATGTTTACGAATTGCTTAGTCCTATCTTAACAATTATACCAACACAGTTTATTGCTTATTATGCTGCCTTACAACGTAATTATGATATTGATAAACCAAGAAATTTAGCAAAAAGTGTTACTGTAGAATAGACGAAAAGTTAGGTTATAAACCTAACTTTTTATATATAATTTCTTTGAAGAAAATATATAATATGATATAATAAAATGTTACTGAGGAGGAAGCAAAAATGGCAAAATATTTTGGAACTGATGGGATTAGAGGTAGAGTTGGAATTGAGTTAAGTAATTCTTTAGCTTTTAAAGTTGGACAAAGTTTGAAAAGTGTACTTAATACTAATAAACTTGTTATTGGGATGGATACAAGAGAATCTAGTAGTGAGTTAATGTATAGTTTATCGAGTGGAGCACAAAGCCTAGGAATTGATGTAATGATTGCGGGAATTGTTAGTACTCCGATGATAAGCCACTATTCAAAACAAAAGAAAATATCAGGTGTTATGATTACGGCTTCTCATAACCCTTTTACTGATAATGGAATAAAAGTATTTAATAATGGAAATAAACTTTCTGAAAAAGAAGAATTAGCTATTGAAGAGTTCATTGATAACAATTATAAATTTAATGTTGCGAAAATCGGTAAAACATTCTCAGGAGAAGAAGTATTTGATTTATATGCTGATCTTATTGAAAGCATCGATTTAGTAGAATCAGATCTTAGAATTGGTTTTGATAGTGCAAATGGTGCGAATTATCTTGTTAGTTTGGGAGTCTTAAGAGAACTATGTAAAGATTATATTCAAATTGGAAATGTTCCAGATGGTAAAAATATAAATGAAGGTGTTGGGAGTACTCATCTAGAAAGTATTATAAAACTTGTTAAAGATAATAATCTTGATTTAGGATTTAGCTTTGATGGAGATGGCGATAGAATTTTAGTTATTGATAAGGATTTAAAGGTTATAGATGGGGATTTATTAATATATATTATTGCTGTTTATTTAAAAGATAGAGATTTATTAAATAAAGATACCGTAGTTTTAACTAGTATGAGTAATTTAGGAATCATAAAAGCTTTTGAAAGAAAGGGAATAAAAGTAGTTTTAACTGATGTTGGAGATAAATACGTTCTTGAAGAATTAAACAAGAATGAATACAGCATTGGTGGAGAAAATAGTGGACATATTATTTTAAGAGACTTTATCAATACTGGAGACGGAGTACTTGTTGGAGCTTACTTATTAAAAATACTAGATGAAACACAAAAATCATTAAAAGAGTTAACTAGTGACATTAAAATGTGGCCACAAAAAATGGTCAACATTCGAACATTTAATAAAGAAATCTTGAATGATAAAAGAGTAATAGAAATCATTAAAGAAGTAAAAAAAATCTTTGGGCAAGATGGTAAAGTACTTGTAAGGGCAAGTGGTACTGAACCTTTAGTTAGAGTCACTCTTAGTTGTGAAACTGAAAGTGATTTAGATAAATATATGGATTTAATCGTATCAACAATTAATCTGATAAAGGAGGAAGTTTAGATGAAGAATTATGCTATTGTATTAGCTGCTGGTAAGGGAACTAGAATGAAAACTGAATTACCTAAATGTGCTTTCCCTATTTTACAAAAACCAATGATTGAATATATTGTTGAAAACATTGAGAAGAGCGTTGTTGATGAGATTGTTTGTGTTGTTGGATATAAGAAAGAATATATAGAAGAGTTATTAGGTGAACGCGTAAAATACGTATTTCAGGATGAACAACTTGGAACAGGACACGCTGTTAAAATGGCCAAAGATCTCTTAAATAAGAAACAAGGAACAACTGTTATTTTACTAGGCGACATGCCATTGGTTGATAAGAAAGTTATTGATAAAGTAATTTCTTATCATAACGATAAAAAGAACGATTTAACTGTTGTAACTGCAGAATTTGATAATCCAAAAGGCTATGGACGTATTATTAGAAATGAATACGGAAGTATTGAAAGAATAGTTGAACATAAGGATTGTACAAAAAATCAAAAAACAATAAAAGAAATAAATACTGGAATTTATATTGTTGATAATAGTCTTTTATATGATGCAATTGATAAAATCCAAATAAATTCTCGTAAAGGAGAATATTATTTGACTGATATAGTTGAAATAATGAAAAAAGATTATATTGTTGATGCGTTCTTACTTTGGGATAGTCCTAGAGTAATGGGAGTTAATGATCTTTATACAATTAGTCTTGCTGAAAAACATTTACGTAATGATATTAATAAAATGCATATGATAAACGGAGTAAGTATTATCAATCCTGAGACAGTTACAATAGGACATAGTGTGGTTATCGAAGAAAATGTAATAATTAATCCAAACACATTTATTACCGGAAATAGCGTAATAAAAAAAGGATCAATTATTGGACCGAATACTGAAATTAATTGTTCAATCATTCATAAAAATGTAACAGTTAAACATAGTTTAGTATATGATAGTGAAGTATTTGATAATAGTTTAATTGGGCCATTTGCTCATTTAAGAAACGGAGCAGTTATCGGTAAAAATAATCGTATTGGAAACTTTGTTGAAGTTAAGAAATCAACAACAGGAGATGGAACAAAAGCAGCCCATTTAGCTTATATCGGAGATGCAGTTACTGGTAATAATGTTAACTTTGGATGTGGAAGTATTACGGTAAATTATGATGGTGTTGAAAAGCATCAAACAATTATTGGAGACGATGTCTTTATTGGATGTAATACAAACTTAGTAGCTCCATTAAAAGTTGGAAATAAAGTATTCATTGCAGCTGGTTCTACAGTTACTAAGAATATTCCCGAAGGTGCCTTTGCAATCGCAAGGAATAAACAAATAAACAAGGTAGACTATGCTAAAAACTTTATTCGCCCAAAAGATGATAACTAATAGTTGACATAATAATTTATTATGGTATTATAGTTAATGCAACACAAATACACGTGGAAAGAAGAGTACCCACTCTCACCTGATTGATTAATTGATAGGTTGAAGCTACAACTAAAATAAAAATTTTAGTGTGGGTACATCCATGTACTCACACTTTTTAATTTCTTTCCATAAACTACACTAAAACGGGAGGTGTAAATATTTCAAACAGATACAGTCAACAAATGCCAGCGAAACGTAAAGATGCAGGATTAGTTAATGAAGAAATTCGTGCTAGACAAGTTATGGTTATTACTGATACCGGTGAGAAACTAGGTGTATTAGACACAAGAGAAGCTCTTAATTTAGCATGGAACAAAGAATTAGATTTAGTTCTTGTTGCTCCAAGTGCTAAACCACCAGTAGCTAAATTTATGGATTATAACAAATACAGATACGAACAACAACGTAAATTAAGAGAAGCAAAAAAACATCAAAAAATCGTTTCATTGAAGGAAATCAGATTGTCTCCAAAAATTGATATAGGCGATTTTAACACAAAGTTAAAAAATGGTCGTAAATTTTTAGATAAAGGAGATAAATTAAAGATTTCTATTCGTTTTAGAGGACGTGAAATGGCTTATACTAGTAAAGGTCGAAAAGTAATGTTAGACTTCGCAAAAGCATGTGAAGATATTTCTACAATCGAAAATAGACCTGTACAAGACGGTCGTAACATGTTTATGACATTAACACCAAAAAAAGATAAATAAGAATAAGGAGTGAAGAAGATGCCAAAAATGAAAACTCATTCAGGTACTCAAAAAAGAGTTAAAAAAACAGCAACAGGTAAATTAAAAGTATCTAGTGCTAATAAAGGACATTTATTAAGTTCAAAATCAAAAGCATCAAAAAGACGTCATAAAAATGGATCATTTGTTTCACCGAGTGATTTAAAAAGAATCAAACAACAAATTGCAAACGTTAAATAATTAGGAGGAAACAAAAATGCCAAGAGTAAAAGGCGGAACAGTCGCAAGAAAAAGACGCAAAAAAATATTAAAATTAGCAAAAGGATACTACGGAGCAAAACACTTATTATATAAAACAGCTAATGAGCAAGTAATGAAATCATTACAATATGCATATAGAGATCGTAAACAAAGAAAAAGAAATTTCAGAAAATTATGGATTACTAGAATAAATGCAGCAGCTAGACTAAACGGAATGTCATATTCAAAATTAGTTAATGGATTAAATTTAGCTGGAATTGAAATAAACCGTAAAATGTTAGCTGATATCGCTGTAAACGATGCAGAAGGATTTGCACATATCGTCACAGCAGCTAAAAGAGGAATTACTGGAGAAGCTGCACCAGCACCCAAAAAAGTAGTTGTTAAAAAAGCTACACCAGTAAAAAAAGAAGTAGTTAAAAAAGCACCTGTTAAAGAAGAGGTAGCACCTGTTGTTAAGAAAACTGTAAAAGCTACAATTAAAAAAACAGATTTATCAGGATTAAAAGTTGTTGAATTAAAAGCTTTAGCTAAAGAAAAAGGGCTTAAAGGGTATACTACTCTTAAAAAAGCTGAATTAATTGAAGCATTAAAATAAGCAGTTTACTGCTTTTTTTATATTTTTTTATATGGTATAATGGGACAGGTGATTTTTAATGAATAAAATAATGAAAAGTATCTCATATGACTTATACTTAGTGCTTTTAGTAGTACTAACTTTTTTAAGTTATATCGGAATACTTACAGCATATTTATTACCTCTATTTATAATAATAGGACTGGTCAGTGTCTTT
>JAUVLT010000099.1 GCA_030600605.1 Mycoplasmatota bacterium | reverse complement strand
AAAAATCTTACTATCATTAATTTCAATAATATTATTGTTAACTTTACATGTTACATGAATATGCGAATCAGCACTATGACTTTTTTCATCAATTGTTAAATCGTAATGTTTTTTACCATTAATAAAGATTTGGGCTACTATTTTGTGTTCAAGTAAAAAATCAATATTATTATAAACAGTCCCCAAATTAATAAATCCCCTCTTTTTAAGTTCTGTATAAATATCTTGAATCGTTAAATGTTTTCCTTCTAACACATCTATAATAGCTCTTCTTTGCCTAGTAATACGTATGTTTTGTTTCCTTAATTCTCCAAATACTTTTTCTCTTTCATCCATCTTTATCACCAAATATATTTTAACATTTTTCTAAATAAAAGAAAACTAATTTACTCATATACAAAAAAAAAAGAAAAACTATCTAAGTTTTTCTTCTATTTTATCAACAACATACTTCGGAGCAAATGGAATTAAATCACCTTTGAAAAGTGCAATTTCTTTTACAGTTGCACTACTTAAAAACGAATACTTGTTATCAGTCATGAAAAAGATACTATCAATATCACTTTCTAATACACGGTTTGCATGTGTTAACTGAAATTCATATTCAAAATCAGTAACAGCTCTAAGCCCCCGAATCATATGTGTAGCTCCAAGTTTTTTTGTTTGTTTAACTGTCAAATCATCTGAGACTACAACATCTATTCTATCTAAAAAATCTTTCATAACTACTTTAACCATATCTTCTCGTTCTTCCGCACTAAATAATGCATGTTTTGTTGGATGAACACTAATTAAAATAATTAAACGATCAAATACTTTTAAAGCTCTTTTGGCAATGTCCATATGTCCATATGTAATCGGATCAAAACTACCAGGATAAAGTCCAACTTTCATCTATATACCCCATTTCATAAATGATATTTTTGTAATTCCTATTCTTTTTTGTTTATATTCTATTATACCATTATTTGTATCTTTTATGGAATTACTTTTTTCATAAAGACAAACAATAACTCCTTTTTTGCTCAATATTTCTCGTTCACTTATGATTGTTATTATCTGGTCAATTTCTTCCATAGTATAAGGTGGATCAAGAAATATTATATCAAATTTTTCCTCTGTTTTATAAAGATAATCAAGATAACTCGTCTTAATTATTGTTGATTCATCCTTAATTTGTAAATTTTCAATATTTTGTTTTATTGTTTTTATAGCTAAATAATAATTATCAATAAAAACAGCTTTGTTTGCACCTCTACTTAGTGCTTCAATTCCTAATGCTCCACTTCCAGCAAATAAGTCAAGCACAACTTCATTCGCAAAATAAGGACCAATACTATTAAATATTGCTTCTTTTACACGATCCTTTATTTCTCTTGTATCTTTACTATTTACTTCAAGTAATAATCGACTACGGTGAAACCCAGCAATTACTCTCATTGTGAAGTCCTCCCTGAGGATAAAAAGGCCAGATGGCCTTTTTATTTATTGATATGTTATTTTATTTACTGTTTCTCTATCTAATCTTTCAATTAAAATTGTTACTAATTTAACCATTGCATCATAATCACTTTTATGAACAATTGAAGTATGTGAATGTAAATATCTAACTGGCAAGCAAAGAGCTATAGAAGGTGCTCCATTAGCTGTCATATGAATTGATCCACCATCAGTTCCTCCACGTTCTAAAAAAGTTAATTGATAAGGAATCTTTTCGGATTCACAGATACTTACAACAAAATCTCTTAATCCTTTATGTCCGACCATAGAACTATCTTTAAACATGATTCCAACACCTTTACCTAAAACAGTGTTCTTATCTCCACCAGGGAAATCATAAGCAATTGTTGTATCAAGTGCTATCCCAATATCTGGTTTAATTTTATAAGCACTAGTTTTAGCTCCACGAAGCCCTACTTCTTCTTGAACAGTTCCAACACCATAATAAATATTATCGTGTTTTCTATTTTGAAGGCATCTTAAAACGTCAATAGTAGCTGCGCATCCTACTCTATTATCCCAAGCTTTTCCTAAATAATATTTGGGATTGCTTAGCTTTTGAAATTCAATATATGGAGTAATCATATCACCTGGTTTAATCCCCAGTTTAATTGCTTCTTCTTTATTTTCCACACCTAAATCAAGATACATTTTTTCCATTTCAACTGGTTTTTTTCTTTCTTCTGGTGTTAAAATGTGTGGTGCTTTAGCCCCGGTTACGGCTCTAATTTCTTTTCCAGAATTTGTAGTTATTGTCATTTGTTGAGCCAGCATTACTTGACTCCACCAGCCACCCGTCGGTGTAAACTTAACATATCCTTCATCAGTAATAGTTGTTACCATGAATCCAACTTCATCCATATGTCCTGCGACCATAATTTTAGGTCCATCTGGATTTCCTACTTTTTCAGTAATAATGCTTCCTAAATTATCATAACTAATCGTTCCTAAATCTTTCATTTTCCATGCCATGTATTCCCTAACTTGTCTTTCGTTACCTGGAATAGCATTAAGCATTGATAGCTCTTTTAGTATACCCATAGTTTCCTCCTTAGATAAT
>JAUVLT010000044.1 GCA_030600605.1 Mycoplasmatota bacterium | reverse complement strand
ACCAGTAGCTAGAGAGTTACGTGAAAAAGGATTTATGAAAATCGTATCACTAGCTCCAGAAGTAATTTAGGGTAGGAGGTATAATATGAATATTAAAAAAGGAGACACTGTTAAAGTAATTAGCGGTAAAAATCTTGGTAGAGAAGGTAAAGTACTTAAAGTATTTACTAAAACTAACAAGGTAATTGTCGAAGGTGTAAACATTATTAAGAAACATGCTAAACCGACACAAAACAACCCTGATGGTGGAATCATGGAATATGAAGCACCATTTAACATATCAAATGTTATGTTTACTGAAAAGAAAACAGGAATTACAAAGATTGGATATAAAGTAATTACTGAAACAGTAAAGAAAAAAGAAGTAACGAGAAAAGTAAGATATTCTAAAAAATCTGATGAGGTTTTAGACTAATCAGAAAGGAGGCATTTAGCATGAATCGCTTACATGAAAAATATCAAAACAACATTCGTCAATCACTTGTTGAAAAGTTTAATTACACATCAATAATGCAAGCTCCTTACATTGATAAAGTTGTTATCAATATGGGGGTTGGGGATGCAATTACCAACTCTAAAGCATTAGATGACGCAGTAAACGAGTTAACATTATTAACGGGACAAAAACCTGTTATTACACGTGCTAAAAAATCAATTTCCAATTTCAAATTAAGAGAAGGTATGGCAATTGGTTGTAAAGTAACTTTACGTAGTGAAAGAATGTATCAATTTTTAGATAAATTAGTTTCAATTGCTTTACCTCGTGTTAGAGACTTCCAAGGAGTCTCTAAAAAAGCATTTGACGGTAGAGGAAATTTTACTTTAGGTGTAAAAGAACAATTAATATTTCCTGAAATTAACTATGATAAAGTTAATAGAGTAAGAGGAATGGATATTGTAATAGTAACAACGGCAAAAACAGACCTAGAAGGGTTAGAATTATTAACTCAAATGGGAATGCCGTTCAAAAAATAAGGAGGCTGACTATGGCTAAAAAAGCAATGGTTGTTAAACAACAACGTGGGTCAAAATTTTCTTCAAGAGAATATACTCGTTGTGAACGTTGTGGGAGACCACACGCAGTTTACAAAAAATTCAAATTATGTCGTATTTGTTTCCGTGAATTAGCTTACAAAGGACAAATACCAGGCGTTAGAAAAGCAAGTTGGTAAAAAAAATATTCCAAGAAAATTGGAAGGAGGCATTTATATATGGTAATGACAGATCCTATCGCAGATATGTTAACACGTATTAGAAACGCTAACCAAATGAAACATGAAAAGGTTGATATGCCTGCATCTAAACTTAAAAAAGAAGTTTTAGAATTGCTAAAAAAAGAAGGATATATCACAAATATTCAAGTTATAAAAGGTAGCGTACAAGATACATTACGCATAACATTGAAATATATGCAAACTGATAGAGTTATAAAAGGATTAAAAAGAATTTCTAAGCCAGGGCTTAGAGTATATGCAAAAACAAATGAAATTCCTAGAGTACTAAACGGATTAGGAATTGCTGTGATTTCAACTTCAAACGGTGTTATGACAGATCGTGAAGCACGCAAACAAAAAGTTGGTGGGGAAATCCTAGCTTACGTTTGGTAAAATTATAAATTAGGAGGTGTAATCAATGAGTCGTATTGGAAAAATGCCAATTACACTACCCGAAGGAGTAACTGCAACAGTAGAAGAAAACACAATTACTGTTAAAGGACCTAAGGGAACATTAGATTTTACATTTAGAGAAAGTATGAAACTTACACTAAAAGAATCTGAAGTATTGGTTGAAAGACCATCGGATTCAAAAGAACATAAATCAATCCACGGAACTACAAGAGCTATTATTAATAATATGGTTATTGGAGTATCTAAAGGATACGTTAAAAACCTGAAAATGGTTGGAGTTGGGTACCGTGCTATTATGCAAGGTGGACAATTAGTAATTACTGTAGGATTCTCACATCCAGTCAAAATGGATATTCCAGAAGGATTAACTGTTGAAGTACCTAAGAATACTTTAATTAATATTTTAGGAATTGATAAACAACTAGTTGGAGAATTTGCAGCAAATATTAGAGGGGTTCGACCACCTGAACCTTATTTAGGAAAAGGAATCCGCTACGTTAATGAATATGTACGTAGAAAAGAAGGAAAAACTGCTAAAAAGTAGTTAGGAGTGAACATATATGATTAAGAAAAAATCAAGAAATATATTGCGCCAAAAAAGACATCTAAGAATTAGAAAAAATCTAGTAGGAACACCAGTAAGACCGCGTTTAAGTGTTTTTCGTTCATCTAAAAATATTTACACACAACTTATTGATGACGTAAATGGTGTTACTTTAGCAAGCGCATCTACTACTGAAAAGGGTAGTAAAATAACAAAAGGTGGAAATACTGAAGCTGCAAAAGCAGTGGGTACACTTATTGCACAAAGAGCTTTAAAACTTAACGTTAAAAATGTAATATTTGACAGAAGTGGTTACCTTTATCACGGAAGAGTCAAAGCATTAGCTGAATCTGCACGTGCTGCAGGATTAGAATTTTAATAAGGAGGTACGTCAATGGCATACGATAAAAGAAGACCTCGTCGTAAAAGAGAAGAAAAACTTTACGAAGAGAGAGTAGTTAATATTAACCGTGTTACTAAAGTTGTTAAAGGTGGACGTCGCTTCCGTTTCAGTGCTTTAGTAGTTATCGGAGATAAAAAAGGTAAAGTTGGATTTGGAACAGGTAAAGCACAAGAAGTACCAGATGCAATTAGAAAAGCAATCGAAGATGCAAAAAGAAATATAGTAAAAGTTCCAATGTATGGTAAAACAATACCTCACGAGGTAATTGGTAAGTTTGGTGCAGGAGAAGTATTTTTAAAACCTGCTGTAAGCGGGACAGGAGTTGTTGCTGGTGGACCAGTGCGCGCCGTAATTGAGTTAGCTGGATATGAAGATATTTTAAGTAAATCTTTAGGATCTGCGACACCAATTAATATTATCCGTGCAACATTTGATGGAATAAGCAAATTAAGAACTGCTGAACAAGTAGCTCGTACTCGCGGATTAACTGTAGAGGAGATTTTACACTAATGGCGAAAGAACTACATATAACATTATTAAGAAGCTTAATCGCATCAAAACCAAACCAAAGAAAAACTGCCAAAGCATTAGGACTTACAAAATTACACAAAACTGTTATAAAACAAGATACACCAACTATTAGAGGGATGGTTAACGTTATCTCACATTTAGTTGAAGTAACTGAGAAGTAGGAGGTGCCGAATATGCAATTACATAATTTAAAACCAACACCAGGTTCTACTCATACTAAAAAAAGAGTTGGAAGAGGGCCAGGAAGTGGAACAGGTAAAACTGCAGGTTCAGGACATAAAGGTCAAAATTCACGTTCAGGTGGAAAAACTCGTTTAGGATTTGAAGGGGGACAAACTCCATATTTCAAACGTCTTAAAAAAAGAGGATTCACAAATATTAATAGAAAAGAATATGCTATTGTAAACATTAGCGAATTAAATAGATACGCAGAAGGTACAGTAGTAACAAAAGAATTATTGTTAAAAGATAGACTAATTACAAAACTTAATTCAGGACTAAAAATCTTAGGAAATGGAAATCTTGATGTAAAGTTAACTATTCAAGCTCATAAATTCACAGCAAAAGCTGTCGAAAAAATCCAATCAGTTGGTGGAAGCGTAGAGGTGATTTAGTTGGAAAACATAATTTCGGTATTTAAAAATAAGGATGTAATGAAAAAAATTCTATTTACATTATTTGCATTTGCTATTTATAAAGCGGCAACTTATATTCACATACCACTTATTAATCCAGATGTAATCAGCCAATTCTTTGATGATGCAGACGGTGGAATCGTCGGTATAGCTAATGCATTCACAGGGAATGCACTTAGAAATTATTCTATCATCGCTTTAGGAATTGGGCCTTATATTACTGCTTCGATTGTTATTCAATTATTACAAATGGATATTGTTCCAATATTAAAAGAATGGCAAGAAGAGGGAGAAGTAGGGAAAAGAAAAATCAATCAATTAACTAGATATTTAGCTATTGGACTAGCTTTTGTACAAGCATTAGCTATGACTTATGGATTTAGATTAACTGGTAACTCAATATTTGATATTGGTGTTGAAAATGTTAACTTCTTAACATATACATACCTTGCAATTGTAATGACTGCAGGGAGTGCATTTTTGTTATGGATGGCAGACCAAATTACCAATAAAGGTATTGGGAATGGTACTTCAATGATAATCGTTGCAGGGATCATTTCAACTATGCCAGGAATGATAACGAGTTTAGTTCAAGAATTTGTTACTGCACCAGAATCAGATGCAGGAACTTATGGTATTTTTGCAATAGTAGTATTACTGTATATATTTGTAATATTCTTTGTTACTGTTATGCAATCTGCTAATCGTAAGATACCAATTCAATATTCTAATAGACCTACAGGATCTAGATTCCAAGGTAGAAGTGATTCTAATATTCCTTTGAAAATTAATTCTGCAGGTGTAATTCCGGTAATCTTTGCCGTAACATTACTAAGTATTCCAACTACTATCATGAATTTCATTCCAGATCTTCAATCTACAACGCTTGGACTTTGGTTAAATGAAATGTTTAATTATCAAAGACCGTTTGGATACGTAGTTTACATAGGACTAATATTTGTATTTGCATTTTTCTATGCATTTGTACAAATTAATCCAGATAAAATCGCGAAAAACTTACAAACACAAAATGCTTACATTCCAGGTGTTAGACCGGGTGTAGATACAGAAAATTACATTTCGAGATTATTATTCAAAATTACTGTTATCGGAGCATCATATTTAGTATTAATAGCATCATTACCAATCTTTGCAACAATGATTTTTAAACTACCGGCATATGTACAAATCGGTGGAACAAGTTTATTAATTGTAGTTGGAGTTGCTATTGAAACAACAAAACAAATTAAAACGCAAACACAAGAACAAAAATATAGTGGTTTTATTAAGTAAGGTGATTACTTAATGAAAATACTAGTGATGGGGCCTCCAGGAGCTGGAAAAGGCAGCCAATCAGCAAAAATTGTAAAAAGCTACAATATACCAAGTATTTCAACAGGACAAATGTTTAGAGAAGCTTACAAGAATAATGAATCTATGGGTATTGAAGCAATGGAATATATTAAAAACGGGAATTTAGTTAGTGATCAAATCACTAATAAAATAGTAAAACATCGATTACATAGATATGATACAGAAAGAAGTTTTCTATTAGATGGATACCCTAGAACAGTAAGACAAGCTGTTGCACTTGATGAAATGTTAGAAAACATGGGAACAAAATTAGATGCAGTAATTAATATTTTATCAAGTAACGATGTTTTGTTTGAACGTATGGAAAATCGCCGTGTTTGTAAAAAATGTGGAGCTACATATCACCTAATATTTAAAAAGCCTAGTATTTCAGGTGTTTGTGATTTATGTAGTGGTGAGCTTTATCAACGAGAAGATGATACTTTAGAATCAGTTAAACGTCGTCTTGAGATTTACGAAACTAAAACAAAACCACTTTTAGATTATTATGAGAAGAAAGGAATACTATATAACATTAACGGTATGCAACCATTTGATAATGTGTATGCTGATATTGAATTAGTATTGCGTGAATTGTAATGGTAACTATTAAATCTAAAAGAGAAATTGAATTGATGAAAATAGCTGGACGTATTGTTGGGCTGGCTCATCAAGAAGTGAAAAAACACATTAAACCCGGTATTTCAACTTACGAATTAGATAGAATCGTCGAAAAAGTTGTAAGAGACAATGACGCTATACCTTCATTCAAAGGTTATGGTGGATTCCCAGGAAGTGCTTGTACATCTGTAAATGAACAGGTTGTTCATGGTATACCAAGTAAAAAAGTTATTCTTAAAAATGGTGATATTATTAGTGTTGATATTGGAGCTATGTATAAAGGATATCATGGAGATAGTGCTTGGTCTTACCCAGTTGGAAAAATTAGTGAAGATGCAAAAGTTTTATTAGAAGTAACAAAACAATCACTTTTTGAAGGTTTAAAAAAAGCAAAAGCAGGAAATCGATTATCAGATATCTCACATGCTATTCAAGTATATGCAGAATCATTTGGATATAGTATTGTAAGAGAATTTGTAGGACATGGACTTGGTAAGCAATTACACGAAGATCCTCAAATTCCGAACTACGGACTACCAGGGAGAGGCATAATATTGAAAGCTGGAATGACACTTGCAATTGAACCAATGGTTAACATGGGTAAAAAAGAAGTAAGAGTCTTGAAAGATAATTGGACCACCGTAACAGTAGATAAGAAATTAAGTGCACATTATGAACACTCAATCTTAATTACTGAAGATGAATGTATCATCTTAACTACGGTAAAGGAGGAATCTTAATGGCCAAAGAAGAAAAATTAGAAATGCAAGGTAAGGTTATTGAAGCATTGCCTAATACACAGTTCTTAGTAGAATTACCAAATGGACATCGTGTATTAGCTCACGTTTCTGGTAAAATCCGTATGTATTACATTCGCATTCTACCAGGTGACAAGGTTACGATAGAATTATCACCGTACGATTTAACACGTGGGCGTATAACTTATAGACATAAGTAATTAAATAAATATTTGAAGTTAAAAACTCCAAAGGAGGATTAAGAAATGAAAGTAAGAGCATCAGTAAAGAGAATTTGTGATAAATGCAAAATAGTCAAACGTAATGGAAAAGTTATGGTTATTTGTGAGAATCCAAAACATAAACAAAGACAAGGTTAATAGGAGGTGCACATATGGCACGTATATCAGGTATAGATATTCCTAGAGATAAACGCATCGTTATAGCATTAACGTATGTTTATGGAATTGGGAAAACTACATCAATAGAAGTACTAGCAGCTGCGGGAGTTTCAGAAGAAACACGAGTTAAAAATCTAACTGAAGATGAGTTAGGTCGTATTCGTGTTGAAGTAGCTAATGTAAAAACTGAAGGTGATTTACGAAGAGAAGTTGCCTTAAATATTAAAAGATTACAAGAAATTGGAAGTTATAGAGGAATGCGTCACCGCAAAGGGTTACCAACACGTGGGCAAAACACTAGAAATAATGCACGCACACGTAAAGGACCTCGTAGAACTATAGCTAACAAGAAGAAATAGGAGGATAATAATATGGCACGTAAACAAAGAACAAAACGTCGTGTAAGAAAAAATATTCCTTCAGGAGTAGCGCATATTCATTCAACTTTCAATAACACGATAATTACAATTACCGATCCTAATGGTAACGCAATTGCTTGGAGCAGTGCGGGAGCTTTAGGATTTAAGGGAAGCCGTAAATCAACTCCATTTGCAGCCCAAATGTCAAGCGAAGCTTGTGCAAAAGCTGCTATGGAACACGGAGTTCAAAGAGTTGAGGTTTCAGTAAAAGGACCAGGTCCTGGACGTGAAGCTGCAATTAGAGCACTACAAACTGCAGGATTAGAAATTACAGCTATAAGAGATGTAACACCAATTCCACACAACGGATGTCGTCCACCAAAACGACCTCGTGGTTAATTGGAACAAAAACAAGGGAGGTTATTCATTTGAAAGACTTGAAATTTGAAAAACCAAAAACTACTATTGATGTAGTTAGCGATAATGATAATTATGGAAAGTTCACAATATCACCACTAGAACGTGGATACGGTGTAACAATCGGTAACTCACTTCGTAGAGTTTTGTTATCATCTTTACCAGGATCAGCTATTATTAACTGCGAAATTGATGGGATAGAACATGAGTTCTCTAGTATTGATGGAGTGGTTGAAGATGTTACCGCAATTATTTTAAACTTAAAAGAAGTTGTTCTTAAAATTGATAATGAAGATCCAAATATTGAAAAGCGTTTAGAAATTTACGTTGAAGGGCCACATATTATAACTGCTAAGGATATAATTTGTGACAATGAAGTTAATATTGTAAACGAAGATCAACACATAGCTACTGTAAATAAAGGAAAATTCCGTATGATTATGATAGCTAGAAAAGGTATTGGTTATGTAAGTGCAGATCAAAATAAAGAATACAACAATATGGTTGGTGTAATTCCTATTGATAGTATTTATACTCCAATTCAAAGAGTTAAATATGATGTAACAAAAGCTTCATCAGGTGCATTTCAAGAAGATAAACTAATCTTAGATGTATGGACTAATGGAGCAGTAACTTCGCAAGAATCAATTGGTATAGCTGCTAAAATATTAATGGAACATTTGGAAGTAATCGTTGAATTAAGCGAAAAAGCAAAAGAAGAAGATTACATGATTGAAAGAGCGAGTGAACAAAACTCGCAAATACTAGAAATGCAAATTGAAGATTTAGATTTATCAGTAAGAAGTTATAATTGTTTAAAACGTGCGGGAATTAATACTGTAGATGAACTAACACAAAAAACAGAAGAAGACATGATGAAAGTTAGAAATTTAGGTAAAAAATCTCTCAAAGAAGTTAAGCAAAAACTTGATGAACTTGGTCTTGGGTTAGCTAGACATTAATAGGAGGTAAAATTAATGGCTGGATATAGTAAATTAAACCGTAGAAGTGATCAAAGAAAAGCAATGTTGAGAGATTTAGTAACTCACTTAATCATTCATGAAAAAATCACTACTACTGAAACTAAAGCTAAAGAATTACAACGCCTTGTTGAAAAAATGGTGACTTTAGGTAAAAAAGGAACTCTTTCTCATCGAAGAAAAGCTGCACAAACAGTAAGGTTTTTAGATGCAGGGGAAGACAAAAATGCGTTACAAAAATTATTTGATGATATTGCGCCTCGTTTCAAAGATAGAAACGGTGGATATACAAGAATTTATAAAGTGGGGCCAAGACGTGGAGATGCAACTCCTATGGCTATCATAGAATTCGTAGAATAATAGTAAAGGACAAGCTCATTGAGCTTGTTTTTTTTATGAAATAAAAAAGACATATTTATCGCTTTTTTGTGTATATTTTGTTATAATTAGACGTTAAACGGAGTTGATGATATGAACATAATTGAAATAAAGAATTTGTCATTTTCATACCGAGAAGATTTTCACGCATTAAATAATGTTAATTTAACAATTAGAAAAGGTGAATGGATTTCAATACTCGGTCATAACGGTAGTGGTAAATC
Organism: Mycoplasmatota bacterium; assembly: GCA_030600605.1. Lineage (GTDB taxonomy): Bacteria > Bacillota_I > Bacilli_A > Izemoplasmatales > Izemoplasmataceae > JAFGXW01. The sequence goes on along the minus strand of JAUVLT010000044.1, from coordinate 893 downwards.
TACACTTGCCAAGTTAATTGTTGGTTTGTTAAAAGCTGATAAAGGCGATATTTACGTCGATGGTATATTGTTAACAGAAGAAACCGTACATGAAATAAGAAGAAAAATCGGTATAGTTTTTCAAAACCCAGATAATCAATTTGTAGGGGTTACTGTGGAAGACGATATCGCTTTTGGTATGGAAAACTTAAACTTTGAAAGAAGTTTAATGATTAATAGAATAGAAGACTTTTCTAAGAAAGTTGATATGTTTGAGTATCTTAAAAAGGAACCTCATGAACTGAGTGGAGGACAAAAACAACGAGTTGCGATTGCTGGAATCTTAGCTATGAATACTGATATAATAATATTTGACGAGGCAACATCTATGCTTGATCCTAAGGGTAGAGAATCTATTATGGATTACATTAAAAAGTTAAATGAAGAAGGAAAAACAATTATATCTATTACTCATGATATGAAAGAAGCTGTTAATTCAGATAGAATTATTATATTAAAAGAGGGAAAACTATTAGCTGTCGGAGAAACTAATACTATTCTTAATGATAAAGAAACATTAAATTCATCTAATCTTGAATTATTATTACCGTTAAAACTATTATATAAATTAGATGAGGCAAAAATTAAAAATGAGAAAGTGAAAGATATCCTATGGCAATTAAGTTTGAACAAGTAAACTTTCTATATCCGTCATTTGATGGTAATGATTTCTCCGCATTAAAAAATATTGATTTAGAAATATCTGAAAAAAATGAATTTATAACATTAGTAGGTGAAACTGGAAGTGGTAAATCAACACTAGTACAACATATGAATGCACTGTTAAGACCTAATACTGGAAGTGTAACAATTTACGGAATTAAGATTGAGAAAAATACAAATAAAAATAAGAA
>JAUVLT010000041.1 GCA_030600605.1 Mycoplasmatota bacterium | reverse complement strand
AATTATAAATAAGCTTATATCATTAGCGTTATATAGGTATTTAAAATATAATTGCTTTGTAGAGAAAGAGGAGTGAATCTAATGGAAAATAGTGTAGTAAAGAAAATTAAAGAAGTTATTGAAAGAACAAGAGTATTTCTTCAACAAGATGGTGGAGATGTAGAGTACGTAGATTTTAAAGATGGAATCGTATATGTTAGATTAACTGGAGCATGTGTTGGATGTTCTGCGATTAATGTTACTTTGTATGATGGTATTGAAAGTATTTTATTAGCTGAGGTTCCTGAAGTTATAGGAATCGAGCATGTCTAATGATTACATCAAAAGATACTGTAGGAAGTATTTTACATAAGCATCCACAGCTGCAAAGTGTATTTGAAAAAAATGGGTTTAAGGGATTAGATAATAAATTAATACTAAAACAGCTAGGAGTGTTAACTCTAGGTGATATTTTAAGAAATAAACAGATCAATGTTGGTCTGTTTATTGATATGTTAAATGATCATTTAAAAGAAGAGACAATTGATATTACATTGATGGATAATAAATATAAAAAAGATGCTATAAATATTATTGGGTTATTACCTTGTCCTGTTCGAATCCCGTTATTAGATAGATTTACAACATTATCAAATCTAGATAAAATCAATCATAATCTAAAGGCAGCAAGTGAAGGGTTAGATTGGCTTAAAGAAGAAGTTAGGGATGCTAAAAATGAAGATGATTTGGCTGATATATATATTAGTGCTGGATTTGATTTATTCTTTGAACAAGATTTAATGAAAAAATATAAAGATGATAAAGTCTTTGAAGATTATTATACAGATGTACCTTATAATACTGATTTTGAAAATGATTACCTGCAATTAAAAGACCCTTCAGGTGATTACTCAATGTTAGGTGTTGTTCCGGCAGTATTCTTAGTTAATACTAATGTACTAGGCGATAGACCAATGCCGAGGACTTGGGAAGATTTACTTGATCCAATGTTTGAGAGTAGTATTAGTTTACCGGTTAGTGATTTTGATTTATTCAATGCTATTTTAATTCACTTACATAAAGAGTTTGGAATGGAAGCCATTTCTAAACTTGGTAAAAGTATGATTAGAAGTATGCATCCAGCAGAGATGGTAAAAAGCGATCGAAGAAGTCGCGTTAGACCAGCTATTTCAATCATGCCATATTTCTTTACACGCATGGCTTTGCCAGGTAGTGTAATGGAAGCTGTGTGGCCTGAAGATGGGGCAATTATATCACCAATCTTCATGTTGACAAAAAGAAGTAAGAAAGAAGAGTTAAAAGAAATAGCGGATATGTTCACATCAATTGAAACAGGTGAGATATTATCTCATAAAGGATTGTTCCCTTCAATTAATCATGATGTAGATAATAAATTGATAGGTAAAAAGTTTAAATGGGTTGGATGGGACTATATTGATAATAACGATTTAGGTAAGATAATCAAAAAATGTATGGAAGTTTTTGAAGAAGGAAGGGAATAATATGGATTTAATCACAGTTAGTGGACCACCCTCATCGGGGAAAACCTCGGTATTAATAAAAACAATTGAAAATTTCTTAAAAAGAAATATTTCAGTTGGAGTTGTTAAATTTGATTGTTTATTCACAGATGATGATATTTATTTCCAGAAACTGGGGATACCAGTAAGAAAAGGACTAAGTGGATCACTTTGTCCCGATCATTACTTTGTTTCTAATATTGAAGAAGTAGTTGAGTGGGGACTTAAAGAAAATGTGGATGTCTTAATTACAGAATCTGCAGGATTATGTAATAGATGTTCTCCTTATATTCAAGATATAAAAGCTGTTTGTATTATTGATAATTTAAGTGGAATTAATACTCCTAAGAAAATTGGACCAATGTTAAAAAGTGCTGATATAGTCGTAATAACAAAAGGTGATATTGTTTCACAAGCAGAAAGAGAAGTATTCACAATGAAAGTTCAAAGTGTTAACCCTAAAGCAATTATTATGCATGTAAATGGTCTTAGTGGACAGGGAGCATATGAACTTAGTACTTTCATTCATGATGAAACAAAACACGTTGAAACACTTGAGGGAATGAAATTAAGATACCCAATGCCAGCGGCATTGTGTAGCTATTGTTTAGGAGAAACAAGAATAGGGAAAAGTCATCAGTTAGGTAATATTAGAAAAATCGATTTGAGTGATATCAAATGAGTTTAGATAATTTATTAAGACTATCTATTGGTGAACTATTTTTAAAATTCCCTTATACAAAAGATTTTTTCACAGATCATTTAGTTCCTTATGAAGGACATGAAAACTATACAGTTAATCAGTTATTTGAAAACATGGATGAGGAAGTTATTGAAGATAACGCGATTAATACAGAGTTATTTATTACTAGTTTAGTTGAGTATATTGAATTAATGAGTTCTTATTTTGCAAGTAATCAAGAAACTGAAAATACAATTACAATCTACCCTGGTTTTTATAAAGATGGTACAAAAGAACATTTTAAGAAAATTGAAATAACAAAAGGTGATATTGTTTCAATCGTTGGCCCAACAGGTAGTGGTAAATCAAGATTATTAGCTGATATTGAATGGGCCGCAAATATGGATACTCCTACTAAGAGAAAAGTACTAATCAACGGAAGAGTATTAGAACCACATGAAAGATTTAGTGCTTCTAATAAACTAGTAGCTCAACTATCACAAAATATGAATTTTGTGATGGACTTATCAGTTTATGAATTTTTAGATTTACATGCTTCAAGTAGAATGGTTGAAAATAAAGAACAAATTATTGCTAAAATTTTCGATAAAGCTAATGAACTAGCAGGAGAAGGTTTCAGTAAAGATGTCCCGATAACTGAATTATCAGGAGGACAATCACGTGCTTTAATGATTGCGGATACCGCAATCTTATCAAAAGCACCAATTATCTTAATTGATGAAATTGAAAATGCGGGAATTGATCGTAAAAAAGCACTTGATTTATTAATTGGTGAAGATAAGATTGTTTTAATGAGTACTCATGACCCAATACTAGCTTTAATGGGTGATAAAAGAATTGTTATTAATAATGGTGGTATTGAAACAATTATTGAAACAAGTAAAGATGAAAGAAGTATTTTGTCAAATCTTGAAGAATTAGATAAGACACTTATGGATATGCGAAATAGATTACGTTATGGTAAAAGGTTAAAATTCGAGGAGGAATTTAAGCATGAGTGAACATGGTAGTTGTAGTGCATCATTTGAAAACGGACAACAAACTGTCGACAAAGTAAGACAAATGGGATTTAGTGAAGGATTGCTTCCAATGTCTCATTCAATAAAATGTGAATGTGGAACGACATTCGAAATGGAATACTTTGAAGATAAGTGCCCAAGTTGTTCTATGGTATATGGAGTTACTCCTTGTCATTCGCATGATCCTTCGGGAGTTAAGGCAGCGGGAATAGACTATTAAAAACAGCAAATTTTATTTACTGTTTTTTTTTGTCTATAGGATAAGTTGTAAACTGTTTTGTAAACAATACTAGTAGTATCTTGTAAACCGTTTTGTAAACTATTTGGATAGCTGTGGTGGTTTGAAAAATGTGAATTTTTACACTTTTTATTTGATGAAACAATGACAAAAGTTACTTAAATGTCATAATCATAATATTTTCGGGTATCAAAATAAATAAAAATAATAATTAATAATATTTTCTTGATTTATTAGTTATTTTAAAGTAAAATAATATGTGAAAAGGTATATGAACACAATCTAAAATTTTATGTGTAGAATTATACTTTTAGTGTATAATGTTGTTGGAAGGATTTTACAATACTTAAACGCCGGAGGATACTTATGCTTAGTGTGAAAAATTTAACAAGAAAATATAAGAATGGGAGTTCTTATATAAATGCTGTAGATGATCTTACCGCCAATTTTAAAATTGGTGATTTTGTCTTTGTAGTAGGAGCAAGCGGTAGTGGTAAAAGTACATTGCTTAATGTACTATGCGGACTTGATACAAAAATTGATGGAATTGTTGAGATTGATGGAATTGACACATCAGAATTTAGTAAAAAAGAATGGGCGATTTATCGTAACCATTATGTTGGTTTCATTTTTCAAGAATACAATTTAATTGAACATTTAAAAGTCTGGGAAAACGTTGCCTTACCTTTAATGTTTCAAGGTGTAAATAGGAAAGACGCAAAAGTTAAAGCGATTGAAGAATTAAAAAAAGTTGGATTAGATAAATTTGCAAGTAAACGTCCAAATCAAATGTCAGGTGGACAAAATCAAAGAATAGCTATTGCTAGAGCTTTAGTAACTAATCCAAAAGTTATTATGGCTGATGAACCTACAGGTGCATTAGATACTGAACTCGGTCATAAAGTTATTCAGTATTTAAAAGAAGTATCGAAAGACCGAGTTGTTATTGTTGTGTCTCATGATGAAGAACTTGCTGAAACATATGCTTCACGAGTTGTGACATTAGAAGATGGAAAGATTATTGATGATACAGCTTTTGTAGGTGAATTAAATATTCAAACAAAAGAAGTATCATTTAAAAGACCTAAAATGAAATTTTCAATGATGTTAAAGTTTGCGAAAAACAATATATCTTCAAGAATGGTTAGATCATTATTTACTAGTTCAATTGTAGCTATTGGATATATCTCAATCTTTTTACTAACATTCTTAATTATGGGGATTAATGGATCAATTATTGAAACATTAGGTAACCTTGTTCCTGAAGATCAATATCAAATATATAATATTGAAAATACCGAAATATCAGAAAGTACAATGTCTGATTTACAAAACTTAGAAGAGATTGAAAACATTAGATATGATGTTTCTGAAAGTGTATCTTTTACTTCGAGATTAGGAGTCCAAGTTAATACACAACTATATCCTGTTCCATATGATGAAGCATTACTAACACAATTTGGTGAACTGCTTGGTAGATTACCAGAAAATGATAATGAAATTGTTATTTCATTAGGTACTGCTCAAAGAATTAGAAATGTTAACTCAGTTGATGAAGATAGCTATGGATATATCTTTGATTTAGTCGATGGACTGGTTTTAAATATAGAATCAATATCTTATGAGTTATTAGATGAAGAAGTAGTAACAAGTCTTGGTAGTTATACAATTGTAGGTATGACAACTGGAGATGCTTTTTCAAATAGTATTTATTTAAATTATGATAAAGTTTTAGAATTATCAGAAGAAATTAATGGAGAAATAACATACCGAACTACAGCTACAGCATATTTAACAATTAGCGATGAAGAAGATATTGAAGCGTTTTATCTTTTACTTCGTGATGATTATGATTTAGTTGGAGATAATTTCTTTACAGCAATTACTTCTGGAGTAGAAGATTTTATGTTAAAAGCATTAAAATGGTTTATTGGAATTGCCAGCATTTCACTTGTTGTTTCTGGTATTCTAATTGGACTTGTTATTTATACATCGATTATTGAAAGAATAAAAGAAATAGGAATACTTACCGCCATTGGCGCTAAGCCTTCCAATATTGTTGGTATTTTCTTGGCTGAATCAGCCTTTATCGGATTACTATCAAGTAGTATAGCCACAGTACTAGCATTATTAATTACAAGAATTATTAATTCATTATTTTCTAATTTTATTGAAACCCCACTTAGTTTATTATCTGCCGGAATGTTTGAAATGACATTACTATCTCCGAGTGTTGCTGTGATTGCAATTGTAATTGGCTTTAGCATTGTTTATTCAATGTTTGCAGGACTTATTCCTTCTTTTAAAGCTGCTAGATTGAATGCAATCAAAGCACTGAGAAAGGAGTAGACTGATGATAAAATTAAACGAAGTACATAAAGTCTATTTACAAGGTAAAGTTGGGTTTCATGCCTTAAAAGATATTAATCTGTTTTTTGAAAAAGGCGAAACAATAGTTATATATGGTCCTAGTGGTTGTGGAAAAACAACATTATTAAATATTATCGGTGGACTTGATACTCCTACAAGTGGAGATATGGTAATTGATAATAAATTAACAACTACCTTTATTGAAAAAGAATGGGACTATTTTAGAAATCACCGTATTGGTTTTATTTTCCAAGCATTTAACTTAATTGAACATTTACCGATTGTTGAAAATGTTGCACTTAGTCTTAAACTAGCTGGTGTATCTGATAAGGTAAGTAAGAAACAATCAATAGAACTACTAGAAAAAGTAGGACTAGGAAATCACTTATCTAAATTACCGACAGAATTATCTGGTGGTGAAAGACAAAGAGTCGCAATAGCGAGAGCACTTATAAATGATCCTGATATTATCTTGGCTGATGAACCGACAGGTGCATTAGACATGAAAACAGGTACTGAAATAATGGATTTGATTAAGTCGATTAGTAAAGACAAATTAGTTATTATTGTTACTCACAATAAAAAAATAGCTAAAAAATATTCAACAAGAATGATTGAACTAGTTGATGGGAAAGTATCAAAAGATACTGATCCAAAAGATCAAAAAGTACATATTGTTTTAAAACGTGAAAGAAATAAAAAGAAACTTAAATTTAAAGAAGCAATAAGACTTGCCTTTTATAACATTAAAGGAAAGTTATGGAGAACAATGTTAGTAGCTTTAGGACTGAGTGTTGGGATAGTAGGATTAATCTTAATTGATTCTTTCTTTAATTCAATTAGAATAGGCCTAGAACAACAAGAAGCGGTTCTTAAAAATAATCCAGATTTATATATTTTAGAAGAATATAATGCTTCAAATACAATTATAGACACAGTTGATGAGCTATATGATTATGATGTATTTAATGAAGTATTATATGCACCACTTGCTACTTTTTCAATTACCAAAAATATAACAACGGATTCTTTATTAAATGAACCTGTTTATTTATCAGGACTTGAAAGACCTCAAAGTAGTAATATTTTAAATACATTTACAACTTATATTGGTGATTCAAAATTACCAACTAGTAAATATGAAATGGCAATTTCATTGTCACAAGCTGAAAATTTACTTAATAGTCAAGTTAACTTAACTGATGAAGAATTATGGGATCTTGTGAAAAACAAGCAATATTTGATTAATTTTTCATATAATTATCTTCCAGATGAATATTCTTTATATGAAAATATTACTGATGGACAGTGTATCTTCACAGGTGTTTGGGATAAAGACCCTTTAAATCCACCAACTGACTATGATACATTCTTACTTGGACCAATTAGTGATAATGTTGCTAGTTTAGCAAAATATAATAGTAATACCATTTCAGTTGGCGAAGATGCTGAACTATATTGCGCAGATTATGATTTAATTGATTGGTATTTAGATTATTCAGATCCAACAGGACCTGGAGTAATATTTACCCTTGTCGGAATTTTTGATAATAACTTATTTGATGAAATCATCTTCCATGAAGATTTCATTCAAGATATTGAGTACCAACAAGAGTTTTACAGTGAAGAGTTAAATCAAGATGATGAATATCTTGATTTAAGAGAAAGATTTAGAGTGTTCATAAAAAGCAGTGAAGTTGATAATAAAGCAAATATAATTAGAGCACTAGAAGAAGATGGTTATTTTGCTTTTGAAAACACTGATTTAGGATTTGAACTATTTGCCGGACTAATAACTATCTTTGTTTATATTTTACAATTTATCTTTAGTTCAATTGTTTCAATAGCTGTCATTACTGGTGGGCTTATGTTATTATTGATTCTTTATATAAGTGTTATTGAAAGAAAACGAGAAATAGGATTAATCAGAGCAATGGGTGGTACAAGAAGTGATGTTAGAATTATCTATAGTGCTGAAACAACAATGATTGGATTTATTGCTGGAATATTTAGTGTTATAATATCACTTATTCTAATTGTTATTTTAAATAAATATATTTATAATAATCATTTAAAATTAATTATGGAATACTTACCCTTTATTGATCCAACAAAAGTATTGGTAATAAATTATTCAAAACTTGCCTTAGCAATTCTAGGAAGTATTATAATCGCTTTAATTAGTGGTCTGATTCCTTCGATGATTGCGGCAAGGAAAAAACCAATTGAAGCTTTAAGAAACGAATAGGAGATGAAAAATATGCATAAAAAAGTATCAGGAGAAAGAATTGCCGCAGCTATAATTGATTCAATTATTGTTAGTATTATTGCTTTAGTCCCAACAGTTGTTTTAGGAGCAATATATGGATTTGAGGGTATACTTGAAAATATTTTCTTTCAAGAAAATCCACTAGATCCAACTAGTGAATATATTACTTTCATTTTGGTAAGTGTTATATCAGAAACATTAATTGGAGTTATCTATTTTTCGTTTGTTCCCTATAAATGGAATGGCCAAACTATAGGTAAAAAGATATTAGGAATTAAAGCAATTAATGAATTTGGTGAAAACCCATCATTTTTTCAACATATAGTTAGAGCTATTCAAAACTGGGGAGGATATATAATGCTTCCGGTTAGCTTTATTATTTTAATTAACTATTTAACTTATATTGTAATAGCGGGAGTTGCTGGATTACTTCCATCATTATTGATAGTAGTATCATTAATAATGTTGTTATCTAGAGAAGATGGAAAAGGTCTTCACGATTTATTAGCAGGAACTAATGTTGTTAGGGCAACTGAAGATGCTAATCAAGAGTTTGTTGAGAAGACTACTCAAATGAGTGAATGGGCAACTGTAGTAGAGGTTGATGATAAGGGTATTGAAGAAAAAGAAGAAAAGGATCCATGGGATCTATAGAGTAATTTAAAAGGTATAAATTCAGCTGAATTTATACCTTCTTTTATCAGTATTTAAATAATAATCTTTTCCATAATATTTCTTTTAAAATTCTTGTGTAATTCTATTTCTCCAATGTATTTAAAACCTTTTTCAGAAAAGTTTTCTATACTATGAGTATTATTCTTTTGAACAACTAATACTATTGCTTTTCCATAGATAAATTGGACATATCTTTCAAAATAATTTACTAGGTCTGATTGAATATTAATACCACGGTATTTTTCTTTAACAGCAATTGTTTTGATGTAAAATATATCTTCTTCATCTATTGAATCGTTTATAGTTTGTTTATAAAACAATTCATTACAATGCTTATAAGTTGTAAGAAAACCGATTGCTGCAAGTTCGTTTTCAGTTTTATGCTTTTTATATACTCCTACAGCCATTGTTGTCTTGTCAATAAGTATTTCTTGTAATGTTTCTTTATCAAGACCTGAGAAAACATCTTTATCTTTAAGGTTTTTGACAATATCTTTTTCAAAATCAATAATATCATTAATATCATACGCATGTAGAGGTTTTAGTTCATAACTATCATCTATAAAATCATAGTGTTTTGATAAACTTGTTTCAGGATATAATGGAGATTTCCTATTATCGATTCGATAATCTCGCCATTTTTGATGCAAATCATAAATATTAGAGTAGTGTTTTTTATTTTTAACTAATCGAAGATCCTGAATTACTGGATCGTTTGTAATTTTAAAAAATCGACCTGCAAATAAGTTGTCAATCATCTTAAGGGTAATAATATCTTTTTCTATCAAGATATAAATAGTTTCAAAAAAAGTAAAGAAATTAACACTATATGATACTTCATCTACATCTGAATATAATAACTCTTTTTTCCTTTTTAGATTTGGAGCTGTAAAGTAATTGTATAAAACATCTGGTGGAATATTGTTGAATTTATTATAGATTTTTTGAATTTTATCATCATTATTAAATTGTGAATTTAGTGAAAAAATAAAATTAGCTTCTTCGATATTTCTAGATCTTCTAAATTCAAGATAAATGAAAAATATCCCTATAATAGTAGCTGAAACAGTGAACATGTCTATAATATATGACTGCTCTTGTGAAAAATAGCCAGATAAAAAGACAACGACTAAAATGAAAATTATGTAAAATAGTATTCGATACGTTTTTCTTTTCTTAGCAAACAAATTAATCACTCCCTTAAAGTAATTATACTAAAAGTTTATTCTATCTACAATAAAAAAATAGTGTATTGACTATTCAAAGAATAATGATGTAAAAAACTATAAGTTTCTTTAGTTTAATTGATAATTTTGATATACTAAAAACAGGAGATTTTAACTATCTTTAATGATGCTAGATAATGAGGTGATGATTAGGTGGACTATGAATTATTAGAAGAACTAGATAAATGTTTAGTTAATGTTGAATTCTTAGGTGAAAAAAAATCTTTTTATAAAAGCGAGGTACAAAGATGAAAGATATTATTAATAGATTAATTAAGTTTAGAGATGATCGAAATTGGAAACAATTTCATACTCCAGATAATCTTGCTAAATCAATAGCTATAGAAGCATCAGAATTACTAATCAATTATCAATATGATGACTACTATTTTAATAAAGAAAATGTAAAAGAAGAGATTGCTGATATAGTGTCTTATTGCTTATTGCTAAGTGAACATTATGGATTTGATATCAAATCCATAATGAATGAAAAGATTGATAAGAATGAGATTAAATACCCAATTGGTAAGGCATATGGGAAAGCTGACAAGTATAATAAGCTATAGAGTGGTTACTTGAACAAGTATATTGTTCATTTAGAATGTGATACGCTGAGCCGTATCACAAATAGACTAAAAGAATCTTTTTTAGTCTTTTTTTGATGCCTACTTTATATCTGCTTTTTGTCCAACTCAACTAATATATATACTCCAAAGCTACTAACGAATATTGTCCAACTCAACTAATTCACT
>JAUVLT010000027.1 GCA_030600605.1 Mycoplasmatota bacterium | reverse complement strand
CTTTTTGCGAGTTGATAACTTGCTTCACTACCAGCTAGTCCAGCTCCTATAACTGTAATATATTCATTCATAATATCACCAAATTATTAATAGTCATCAAAATTAACTAAACCATTTGTATAATCATCAATAAAACCTAATATTTGTTGTGTTCCTATATATGTTATCTCAACATCATTATTAACAATGAGAAATAAACTAGGGACAGTAGTTAGTTCTTGAATATTAAGATCGTCAGTAGCAATGGTTGTATCTAGTAAAAAAAACTCAAAGTTATCTAAATCATTAAAAAATGTTAGTACATCTTGTTTTATACTATTACAATATGCACATGATGGATGATAATAATAGACTAAATGAGGATTATTTGAAATTGTAAGAGAATGAACAAATTTTGTAATTGTTTGATTACTAAAATCATTATAATCATATGTTACTACAACGTCTTGTGGGTCTTCCTCTTGCGGATCATCATCTAAATCTGTATCATCAATAGAATTACTTGTATAGTTTGGAGCTGTGATCGGGTCTGTTCCGTTATCTAAAATATATTGCAATATTTCATCACTACCTGAATAATATTCATCCGCAAACTCACCATTACTCATCACAACAATAATCGGTGTTCCTGAATGTAATATTGTAAGTTCTGTGGGTATATTATCTGGATCTATTACGTTGGCTCCATTCATAAGATAGATATCACCAACACTTTTCGTAAATGCCCATTTCAAAAAATCATCTTTTACTAACATGCAGTGAGGACAATTATCTAAATAGTAGTATAAGATATAAGCATCATTTTCAATTTCTAATACATCTTGATAAGTTGTAAGTTGTAAAGACTCAAAAGAACTGTAGTCCAGTTCAATATTTTTATATTTTTCAATGAATGTAATAATATTAACACTACCAATATATGCCTCAGATACTTGATTATCAGACATTATAAAAATTGTAGGTGTTCCTATAAATTCATCTAATCCTGAAGTACCAAAAACTGCACTTGATATATCAAAGATATAAAAAGGCAACATTTCAAAGCTATCAAAAAATCCTAAAACATCTTGTTTAACAGTTTGACAATGGCCACAGTTTTGACTATAGTAATACACTATATATTTATTATTTTGTAAGTTTTCAGCTTCATTATATGTTGAAATTAAATGATCCTCAAAATCAGAATATTCATATTCTTCAGTAGGTTGTGGTACACACGAGGCTAAAGTAATTAATAAAAATGAAACAAGTATTACTAAAAGCTTCTTCATTATTCTTTTACCCAAAATATTATTGGTTCTTTCGATAATTTCAATTGGCTCTTTCTTATTACAATTTCATCATTATTGATAATGTTAGTGTATGTTCCATCTTTGACATTAATATTAATATCACCGATATCTAAGCCGAGGTTAAATACACCCACTATGCGCTTATTATTCATTTTATACTCCCCGTAAAAAACATCCTTGTTAGTAATAAAAATATCATAACTACCATGACTAAATATTTTGTCTTTTGTAATTATTGAAAGTTTAGTAATAAGTTTAGATATATTTACTCCGTCCCAATTAACTTTGTCAATATCAAATAAATTAGGTAAATTATTATCACAGAATTCCTGCCCCGCATAAATCATAGTTGAACCTTTACTAAAAAATACTAAAGAAGTCCAATTATTAATCATATTTTGATCATTTTTGACCATCATAGCAAATCTACCAAAATCATGGTTTTCCAAATTGCGCATTTTAACATAATTATCAGGATAAATCTCTTCTTGTTTCAACAACTCTTCTAAATACCTCTTTAAAGGTAATTTTCCATCGATAAATCCTTTGAAAAATGGATGAGTGTCATAATCATATGCCATATCAAATACTTGATATATTTCAGATTCACTTAGAGCCTTGTAGCCTAAGCCTCGCATATATCTAACGAACTCTCCATGAACTGATTCACTTAGAAAGATAACATCAGGATTTATATCATGGACTCTTTCTTCAGCCTCTTCCAAAAATTCCAAAGGTAAAAGACTTGCTACATCCCATCTAAAGCCATCAACCCCTATTTTAGTCCAATGCTCTAGTGCACCTATTAGATACCCCCAAAGGCCAATATCATTAGTAAAATCAAGATCAGTTATATCCCACCAATCACCAACTTTATTAGCAAATTCTCCTAATTCATTAAGATAAAAATATTCTGGATGATTATTTAACAATTCTGAGTCACGAGATGTATGATTATAGACAACATCAATCATCAATTTCATACCTCTATTATGAATCTCATTAATTAAATTTTTAAAATCATCTAATGTTCCATATTCTGGGTTTATACTATAATAATCTTGTATTGAATAAGGACATCCTAAGTTGCCCTTTTTGTTTTTTTGACCAATCTTATGAATAGGTAGTAAATATACCATATCCACTCCCAAATTTTTGATTCTATCTAAATCATTAATAAATTCATTAAATGTTCCAGATTGATTATGATTTCTCGTGTACACTTGATATATGAACAAGTTTCTTAATTCTTTTTTTGTCTTTAGGCTCATAAAACCACTCCAATCACACACATTATAACATTATTAACACTTTTAAAAAACTTTTTTAATGTTTTATAATTATTTAAGGTATAATGAAGGTGCATAGTAGGAAGTGATAAACATGTCAACAATTAAAGATGTAGCGAAAAAGGCTAATGTTAGTGTTGCGACTGTTTCAAGAGTTATCAATAATACTGGATATGTCAATCATGAAACTAGAAAAATAGTCCAAGATGTTATTGAAGAAATGCACTATATTCCAAACGAGCTAGCTAGGTCGTTATTTCGTAAGAAATCAAAAATTATTGGACTTATTGTTCCCCATATCTCTACTTACTTTTTTGCAGAATTAATTGAATCATTGGAAGATGCAATAGCTAAACAAGGCTATAAACTAATGATTTTCAATTCTAAAGATGATATTGAACTAGAAAAGAAATACATATATGTTTTCAGCCAATATAATATTGATGGTTTAATACTAGTAGCCAATAGCCAATGTATTACTTCGTATTTAGATCTTAAAATACCGCTCCTAACAATAGATCACATAATTGATAAATCTATTCCTTCAATTACCAGTGATAACGTGCTAGGTGGAGAACTAGCTGCCAAAAAACTAATTTCAGCTGGCGCTAAAAAAATTATTCATTTCAGAGGACCGAGTGTATTAATAACCGTAATTGATCGTTCTATAGGTTTCTATCAAATCATGAATGAACATAATATAGATGTATCTAGTTTTGATTTAGACTTTAAAAAACCCGATTTATTAGATATTGAGAAATTTATCAAAAAACATCCCGATGTAGACGGAATTTTTTGTAGTAGTGATATTATAGCTATTTATGTCATTAGTGTCTTAAAAAAACTTGGATATGAAGTCCCAAGAGATGTTCAAGTAATCGGTTTTGACAATATTGAACTCTGTGAAGTGTTAATTCCTGGGCTTACCACAATTGCTCAACCAATAATTGATATTGGTATTGCAGCTGTCAACAAACTACTTTTAATGATAAATAAAAAAACTATAAAAGATTTGCATTCAGTTCTACCAGTATACCTAGTTGAAAGAGAATCTACTAAATAAAGGGCTTAAGCCCTTTTTTTAATATAAAAAAAGCGAGATAAAATCTCGCTTCTAACCAACAATCATGTCAATTTCCGGATATTTAATACTTGATCCTACTCTATCTCCTCTAAACATTAGAAGTAGCGCAAGAATACCTATTCTACCCACAAACATTGTTATTATTAATACAATCTTACCAACAATAGATAAGGAACTTGTAATACCTAAACTGAGTCCAGTAGTTCCAAAGGCACTACTCATCTCAAACAATATTTCTTGAAAGCCAAATGACTCTGTATAAGACATTATTAAAACTCCTGAAAATATCAATACTCCGGCACTAATTACAACCATTAGTGACTTGTAAACAGTATCAAACTTAACTGATCTTTTACCAATAATAACCTGTTCCTTCCCTTTAGAGAAGGATAAAATACCTAAAATGGTAAGCAAGAAAGTTGTAGTTCTAATTCCCCCACCTGCACTATTAGGACTTGATCCAATAAACATTAGTATTCCAAAGAATATTTGAGTTGTTTGGCTCATATTATTCATACTTAATGTCGCAAATCCAGCATTACGAGTAGTTAATGACATAAATAATGAATAGAAGATGCTTTCAATTATATCTTTATCAGCAAAATATCCATTATACTCAATGAAATAAACCATTATAGCACTTATTATCCATAAGCCTAAATGCATAGTAACTAGAATTTTGGTAAAAAGGGAAAATTCAAACTTTTCTCTTTTTCTTTTAGCTTCAAGCCACTCTTTTAACTCAGCAAGAGGCCAAAATCCAATAGCACCAAGAACCATCAATGTCATAGCTAAGCTCTGCATGAAGTAATCAGTCTTATACATCAACAAACTATCTCCACCAGGAGATATATCAAATCCAGCATTAGTAAACATTGATATTGTCATGAAAAATGCTTGAAACATTGAAGAATTTAAATCGAAATATCCAGCTAAATAAAGGTGAGAACTCATAATTATCCAACCTATTATTTCAATAGTTATAATCATTATCAATACATTTTTTACAAACCTAACAATACCAGATCTACCAATCTGATTTTGGTCTGTCATAATCATAGTACGTTCTCTAAAACTGATTTTCTTACGTGTAAGAAGCCAAAATATTGAGACAAACATAATAAGTCCTATACCACCAAACTGCAATATAAAGGCTAATACTGTTTGTCCAAAGACAGTAAGTACGTCTTTAACCACTACTGTAGTTAATCCAGTAGTGCTCATTCCGCTTACACTAACAAAAATTGCGTCAATCCAGCTTAAAGATTGCCCATCTTGAATTGAGATAGGAAGTTTAAGTAGAATCGCTCCTGTCAACAGAAATAGGAAGTAAGATACTACAAAACCCCTAATGTATGTTCCAAAAAATAATTTCTTAAGTTTTTTCATTTTAATCACAACCTTTTGAAATATCATTTATTATAGCATAATCTTTAATAATTGCAAAAAAAGTTATCTCTACTGAGTACCATATAGTAAGAAATTGTCTTTTCATACTCATTATATGCAGTATTAACATGTCTAAATCCGGCTTTCTTATAGGCTTTTATTGCACTTTTATTTCTAACCTCAGGATCAACAACGACATATTCTATAAGTACATCATTAAAAATAAAATACTGGATAAATTGTCTTATAATCAATTTTCCATGACCTTTATAGACATAATTTGGATCACCAATATAAATATCAATACCTTTTGTAATCCCAGACACTTTATAAGAATCTAGTTTATCCACACTATATGACTGAATAAAGCCAATATCCACATTATCTATAGAAAATATATATAAATTAATCTTACCTTCATCTAGCCTTTTTGAATACTTATTACAAATTTCTTCATAAGTGAAGTTATCATTAGAATCCCAAAATTTCTTAACATGGGTAGTATTTTGCCAAAAATATAACATTTTGAAATCATTTCTAGTTACTTTCCTAAAATTAATCATTAAATATCACCAATTTCTTTAAAAGACATATATTAATGTATAGAATAATATAATTATTCAAATAATATACGAAATAATTTAACAATTTTGCCTCTTTTTTGTCTAATTATACTATTAGACTCAGAATACACCTCTTTTTCAAGCAAATATTTATGAATTTGCGAGAGAAAAGCATCAATTGAAATAAACGAATCAACAATACTCAATTTTTTTGAAGGATTTTTGCGTAAATTATCAAAAAATAGATTCTTTGTCATAATATCTAAATTAAGCATATTCTTTAATAATGCATCGGGTAAATAAGGTAGATCTTTATATGTCCTAGAAAGAAAGGATTCATGCTCAATAAGGACATCAATATAACTCTTCAAAAAGCTATCTCTAGCATCATTAACTTTACATCTCTTTATAAGCTCTCTATCATAACTACGAATATTACCATTTATGATTGTACTTAAGAGGTTTTCTTTAGTTCTAAAATGAAGGAAAAGGGTTCCTTGAGAAAGGTTACATTCTTTAGAAATCTCTTTAGAAGACACCAACAAAAAGCCTTTATTATGTAGTAATAAAGCCGTTTTATCTAATAGTAATTGCCTTGTCTTTTGCTTTGATTCTTTCCTAGTTCCTATAGTGACCACCCACTCACTGACTATATAATCATTATAATACGTATATCAAGAGATGTCAATGGAATTCAAATAGTGAAATTGACAATCATACAAATCCCAATATGTCAATCAAAATTAGGCTGTGGATAACTTGTGTGGATAAGTACTTTCCATCCCTCTAGTTAAACATACGGCCTAATATATAAGAATTAAAAAAGAAACAAAAAAGCAAGCTTTTTATACTCGTATTTATGTTTTTGAGTATATTTTTAGGTGTTTCTATTAGTAGTATTCAACTTTTAAATGCCTAAACTACGCATATCTGCGTATTTAATTATCGATAATTTTTATTACACTGAATATTCGTAAATTTTAAATGTTATTCGTAATAGTCTCCAACTTCACCAATTCCATTATTCACCATCTCTTTAAGCCTATTAATCTCATAATATATGAGCTTTTTCCCAGATGTTGTAATAATATACATTTTTTTACCTTTGCTTTTAGGATCAATACTAATTAATTCAATTAACTTGTTATTTATAAGTGTATTAATTGCCCCGTATAGTGTTCCACTCGGAATTATTAATCTTCCCTTAGTTAAAGCATCTATTCTCTTTATGATTCCGTAACCATGGAGAGGATTATTTAGCGTTAATAGTATATAATAAGTAGCTTCAGTTAGTGGCGAATATTTTAATAATCTTTTTTCCATTCTACTTCCTCCTATATATCGGCCTCTGTTATATCGTGTTTCGAGTTATATATTATTATAATATCATAAATATTCTTTTATTTCAATATTTCCCTAAAAAAAATGACTTCGTAGTTTAACAAAGCCATTATGTATTATTTTTTCTTTAATATTGTTATACTTTCTATATGAGAAGTATGTGGGAACATATCGAGTGGTGTTACTGATTCTACAACATACTTTCTTGAAAGAACTTTTATGTTTTTTGTTAGAGTACTTGGATTACATGAAATATAGATTATCTTCTTAATTTGTTTTCTAACTAGTAAATCAAGTGTTTTCACATCTAATCCAGATCTTGGTGGATCAAATATTATTACATCAGGATTGAATCCCTTATTATAATAAGCAGCTAAAACATCCTTAACCTCACCTAATTCGAATGTAAGGTTATCAAATTTGTTGATTTTCATATTGTGCCTAGCACTATATGTTGATTCTTTTGATATATCAATTCCAACTATTTTTGTTACGAATGGAGCTAAATACATACTAATAGCACCTGATCCTGAGTAAGCATCAACAAGAATCTTGTCTTTAGAAAAATCTAAGTGTTTTTTTACTTCTGAATATAGTTTAATGGCTTGTTCTGGGTTTAATTGATAAAATGATTTTGGTTTTAATTGGTATCTAATATTACCAATTCCCTCCATTATTGCATCTGAACCCTCCAAAATTTCAACTTCTTCACCAAATATTTCTATATTCTTAACATCTCTATTTTTCGAGATACCAACACTCACAACGCCAGGTATCTTAATAATCTCTTTCGCCACATCTTTTAGAGCTTTATTATATATCGTGATAACCAAGGTAACTTGAACATCTTCATTAAAATTAGAAGCTCTAACAACAATATAACGCAATAACCCTCTCATCGTTTGAGGATCAAAAGCATATATTTCATATTTATCACAAATCTCTAAAATTTGTCGATTAACTCTATTAATACTTTCATCATGAACGGGACAATCTATAATTGGAACTAGGTCGTTTGATTGTTTTTTATATAATCCCGTAGTTATCCCGTATTCAGTGTTTTTCACAGGCATTTGAGCCTTGTAGCGGTAATGTTTAGGGTTATTCATTCCTATCATTTTATTGAATTTGATAGTATTAAGGTCTATGTTTGTATAACGTTCAAAAGCTTGAATAAGCATTTCTTCTTTAAGTGCAAGTTGTTCTTCATATTCAATATGTTGGATTTGACATCCTCCACAAGTATCATAATGTTTACAAAATGGTTTAACTCTTTTCGCTGCTTTTACTTTTATCCTAACCATTTCACCTTTTGAATAACCTTTTTGTACTTCAGTAATTCTAACAACTACCTGCTCAGGTGGAAATACACCATCAATAAAAACGGCTTGTTTTTTATAATACCCAATACCTTCACCGTTTATACCTAAACGTTTAATTGTTACTAATACTTCCTGATTAATTTTTAATAATGGTTCCATATTACACCAACTTTCAACATATTATATCATAATTAAAACAATTATCTATTATTTATCTCATTGTTCAAGAAGACTCCCTCTTCAAATTTTGCCTAAATTAATTGGTGGGAGTAGTTCACTCTACAAAAGCAATTCCAAATGCAGTACCTAATGATATTACTGCACTTCTTTTCCTGTTTTTAAAGTTTAGAGCCATCGCAGAGGTATCGTGGTAAAGTTTAATAGTTATTTCTCTATTTAATAATTGTGATATTTGATTACTTAGATAGGCTTCATAGTTACCTTTTATAAACGCTAGTTTTCCATATCCTCCACGATCTTTATATATTTTTCCATCATTTACATAATTAGCTATTCCAACAAGAATTTTATTACCATTGTAATTTACTATATTCATAGTGTCTATAATAGTATTAATAATAAAATTATCTAACTCTTTAGCTATCGTTCTTAATTCTTCTTCATTTATATGCTTATGAAATAAAAAATTTGATTTCACAGGAAGCAAAACACTATCTATTACAATATCATTGCCTTTTTTTAGTATATGTCTTCGCTTAACATTTGTTTGTCCGAAATCAAATAATAAATACTCTCCATTGCCTACCAAACTAGATAGTCCTTTAGTACCTAAATCAACTGATCCTTCGATAAATGATATTTTAAGATCTTTTATTTTTCGCTTCTTGAGTTCTTTTTTGATTTGATTATAAAAAATACTAATAAGAATTGGTGATGTTAGCCCACCAACAAAATAGATTTTCTTTACACCTTTCCAGTAGTCCCAATGAAGTTGTTCCCAAGAAGGCCTATTTAAGATTGATTTGTCTGAAGGATCTTTTAGTGTAGAAATAACTCTAGCTAACTTTTCACCAAAAGATACGGCTATTTCGTAAGCTTTATTTTTAATATCTATTGATTGGTTACTAAGTGCAAAATTAAACTCAAAAAGAATATTATCGTTTCTAATATCGCTAGAAAAACCGAGAAAATCTCGGTTCTTTTCAATTTCATTGACAATTAATTCTGGTCTAAATAAATCACTAGCTAAAACATCTTCAACATATACACTGTTGATTGAAGCGATTGGCAACATTTGTCCATCACTTTTAAAAGGATTCATATTGTCACCTCAAAACTATATTTATTCACCGATAATTTTTACTAAAACTCTTTTCCTTCTTTTGCCATCAAATTCACCATAAAAGATTTGTTCCCATGGTCCAAAATCAAGAGTTCCATTTGTAACTGCAACAACGACTTCTCGCCCCATAATTGTTCTTTTAATATGCGCATCTGCATTGTCTTCAAATCCATTATGATCATATTGATCATAAGGTTTTTCAGGAGCTAACCTCTCTAAGAAGCGCTCAAAATCTCGATGAAGACCTGCTTCATCATCATTTATAAAAATACTTGATGTTATATGCATGGCATTACAAAGCAATAATCCTTCTTTAATACCACTTTCTGATAAACATCTATCAATATGTTGAGTAACATTTATAAACTCTCTTCTTTTTGTTGTATTAAACCATAATTCTTTTCGATAGGATTTCATAATATGCCCTCCTATAAATTAATACTTTTTATATCTTAATTTAGTTACTGTTTCAATATGACTTGTTTGTGGAAACATATCAAAAGGAGTAACTTCTTGAATTTCATAGCTATGAGCTTGTAAAAAGTTTAAATCTCTTGCTAAAGTCGATACATTACAAGAAATATATACAATTCTTGGTATTTTCATTTCAGCTATGGTATCCAAGAATTCTTTATCACAGCCTTTTCTAGGTGGATCAATAAATATGACATCAACATCATAGTTTTTCCATGATTTAATTACATTTTCAGCTTTACCTACAATAAACTTTATATTTTTAATACCGTTATTGTTTGCATTTGAAATTGCATCATCAATCGCTTGTTTAACTACATCTACACCTAACACTGTTTTAGCAAAAGGAGCTACACTAAGTCCGATTGTTCCTATACCACAATATGAATCAATAATAACTTCATCATTAGTTAATTCAGCATACTCAATTGCTTTCTTATATAATTCTTCAGTTTGTATCGGATTTATCTGATAAAACGAACGATGTGATATATTAAACTTCACTCCATTAATTTCATCTTTGATATAATCTTCACCAAATATAATTCTAGATTTTTTCCCTAAAATGACATTTGTATTATCTGGATTATAGTTATGAACAATAGAAACTATTCGTTTAAATCTTGAAGATAATTTTTTAATAATAATTTCTTTCTTTGGTAATTTAGAAGATAAAGTGACAATAGTAACTGAAATATCGTCATTTTTATATGAATTTCTTACTATAACATATCTAATAATTCCAGTTCTCATTTTTTCGTTATAAGCAGGAATATTTAATTCTACAAAAACATTCTTTAAATATTTAACAATGTCAGTTGTAATTTTTGGTATAATATAACATTTCTTCATATCAATTATGTCATGAGATCTACTCTTAAATAATCCCGCAACCATTTTACCATTAATCTCACCAAAAGGTATTACTGACTTATTACGGTAGTAATACGGATTAATCATACCAACTGTTTCATTAATGTGTGTTTCAATTTTCCCAAGTTTTTTCAACGTTTCTTTTGTACGATACTTCTTAAAATCTAGCTGCATTTGATAATTCATGTGCATTAAATTGCATCCACCGCACTCATAAAAATGATCGCAAATAGGTTCTTTTCTAAAGGGTGATTCGCTTTCAATCTCTACTAATCTAGCAAATCCAAAACTCTTATTTACTTTGATTATTTTGATTTTTGCTTTTTCACCTTTTAAAGCATTTGATACAAAAACTGGGAATCCCTCAATCTTACATACTCCCATTCCATCATGAGTCATATCAATAAACTCAACAACATAAAACTCGTTCTTTTCGATCATGTTCACACCTTCTTGCTAGAATAAAATATATAAAATAGGGCTCTATGCCCACCTATATATATAAATATATTCTCGATATTGTTATTATACCACATTTTTACAATTATATTACAAAACCCCTAGATTCTTTCAAAGCTTTTTAGATAAAAAAAAGGGCCACTAGGCCCTAAAAGGAAAGAGATTTATTCTATTATAATTTCGACTATATCGCCATCTGCAGATTCAATATCTACAATTTTACCAAGTGTTCCACTATCAATCATATCCAAAATCAATTCTAAATCTAAATCTAAATCATCTATTTGATCAATTTTCATGAATCCTTTACCACTTTTTAAAGCTACTTTTGCAAACTCAAGTGGAATCTGTACGTTAACTTTGTCACCATCTGCTGATAAAACTTTTATTTTAAACATTTTGAAACTATTTTTTGTTTTTGATATTACTGATTCTTTACTATTACTATTATCTAAGGCTTTTAGTAATTCTGCTCCTTCTGCCGCTGTTATTGTTTTCTTTTCTATCATTTCTAAAATTCTTAATCTATCATCACTCATTATTCATTTCTCCTTATATTTTATTTTTTTAAATTTTTGATATATCTTCTTTTATCATCTAATTCTTCGATTAATAGTTTTCTTTCATTTGCTCTACAACAAATTTCTTTGAATAATAATTCCATATCGTACATACTAATACCTCCTATTTAATTAACTTAGCAGCTTCAAGTGCTGTAATTTCGCCTTTTTCTAATTTTTTAAATATTTCTTCTTTTCTCATCTTATCTTCTTCAGATACTTCATATCCAAGACTAATAATTACTTCATCAAGATTTCTTTTTACTGTTGGATAAGAAATACCTAATTCTTTTTCAATTTGTTTTATATTCCCTCTGTTTTTAATAAATACTTCGATAAAATATTGATGCTCCTTTGATAAATAGTTAAACTTTGATAATTGGAACTCTCCACTGATCTCTGTATTACAGTTAGTACATTTTAATTTAGTTACTAATAATTCACTTTCACAAATTGGACATTTACCAATAACACTTTTTTTCATCTTTCTTTCCTCCTATACTATCTTGATATCAATAATTGCATCATCTGATTCAATTGATATAACTGAGTTCTTTGAATATTTAAGCATTTTTGCTATTTCTTTGAAATCTACTTCATCTGTTCGCATAAACCTATTTGCAATTCTTAATCCTATTTTCGCAAATAATATCGGTATTGGAATTATAAACAAGATTTTTAAAAATGTATTAACACCTTTTCCTTCTTCAGGAACTTTGATGTTCATCTTAATAAAGAATGCTCTTCTTCCTGGTTTTACCTTTTTCTCAGGATACAACTTTTTTAAAGCTTCATAAGCTGTTAATTCATTCGTTTCAATTTTTCTAAGTATGAGTTCTTGATTCATGATTATTCACCACCTGTAAATTGATTTTATTAATGCATTTGTTAATTTTATTGAACTACACATTAATAATATTAAATATTTATAACTTTGTCAAGTATTTTTTAAAAATAAATTTATTTTATTAATAAACATATTAAAAATATCAATTTTGTTATTAATACTATTAACAAAATTGATATTCATATTTAATTGTTTTTTTCTAGTTCTTTAAATAATTCTTTACATTTTTGAATATATATAATACGAAAATTCTTATTACTCATAAACTCAAGTACTGCCCTAGCATCTTCTAACCTATCAAGATTCAGATATGCAACAGCAAGATAATACTCCATTTCAATAATTAGATATCTTTTGGTTTGTTTTGGAATTAAATCTATTAACAACTCAATTACTTCTTCATATTTCTGCTCGAGAATATATTTAGGTATTTCAAAAGTTTTGTAATTAATCTTCTCATGATTTTCTAAATCAATACTTTTAAATTCATTAAATAGGCTGTTGAATTTATCTAGATCACCATCTTCAAAAGCAAGTTTTAAAGATACCATATAATATATAAGGATAAGTTTAGATTTGTTTTCAATACTGTTTTTAATGACTTTTTGCATAGCTGTTTTAGCATTATCATAATCTCCTTGATATAGATATGCGTACGCTAAATAAATATTGAAAATTGATTCTTCTTTGTTACTGTGTTTTTTCAAAACACTTTCTAGGTATTTATCAGCATCACATAATACTTCTAATTTATATTCAGAATTGCCTTTAACAATTAGATTATATGCTACAAATGCTAATGCTATTCCAATAACAATGATAATTATAACGACATCCTCAAAAAGCGATTCTAAAATATAATAAGTAATAACCAGTAGAATAACTTTAAATGATAGTTTAAAAGATTCCTTTAACATATTTATTCTCCGCTCTTTCTAATTGCATTTATTCGATCATTTACCGGTGGATGTGAGTATGTCAATTTTACGTATAAAGGATGAGGTATAAGATTAGAGAAATTCTCTTTCGTCAAAACTTTTAATGCACTTTCTAAATGAAATCCATACCCGTGTGCTCTTGCGAATTCATCAGCTTGGTACTCATGTTTTCTCGAAACCCAAGAAGTTATCGCTCCTAATAAAATTGAGATTGGCGACAGTAATACTGAAAAAATTATTAATCCAAATCCAAAGTGAGTACCTGTAAATCCAAATGCTTCACTAATTTCAGGTGAATTTAAAGTAAATAGTAAAACACCTAAATAAATCGAGATAACAATAATTGATTGCAACATCCCTATAATAATATGTTTATGTTTGCTGTGTCCAATTTCATGAGCTAATACAGCCACTATTTCCTCAACTGACATTTTTTCAATTAAAGTATCATACAAAACAACTTGTTTAAATTTTCCAAATCCAGTAAAATATGCATTCAATTTAGTGGATCTTTTTGAAGCGTCAATAACGCTAACTTTTTTTACCTCATATCCAACTTCTTTAGCAAAACTTCCAATGCTGTCTTTTAATTCTCCATCTTCTAATGGTCTTAATTTATTAAAAATCGGAACAATTAATTTAACATAAAATAAACTAACAAATAACATTATCGAGATTATACTTAGCCAAGCATATAAGTAAAACATACTTCCAACCTCGTAATATAAAGTGCTAAGCAAATAAACAAGTCCTCCACCAAAGACAATCGTTAAAACCAATCCTTTTATTTTATCAATAATAAAAGTCTTTTTAGTTGTTTTATTAAACCCATATCTTTCCTCAATTGAGAAATGATTATAATATGAAGAGAAAATTCCAATGAAAAAATTAATAAAAGAAATAATTCCCAAAAATATTAAAATTTGAAAGTGAATGTTGCTGGAAATATTTATAGATATTTCATCAAAATAAGGAAAAGCCCCAGTAAACAATAATATCAACATAACACTTAAACTAATTGAAGATGTTATTAACTCAAAACGGTAATTTTCCATTGTATAATTTAGCCATTTACCATATTCATCTTTATTATAAATATCCGAAACAACTTCAGGAATAGGTTGAGTACGGTGTTTATAGTTCAATATTGAAAGCCATAAATCAAATAAAAACGATCCGACAATCAAAGTAATAATTAGTACAAAAATAAAAGTTTCCATATATTTCCTCCTTGTGTAATTACATTTTAACATAACAAAACAAAAAGAAAAGACAATTAATTATGACATTAGTGTCATAAATATATTGACACCCTTTATTAGAAATGATATTCTATAAGTGACAAGGTCGTCATAGGAGGTGCTAATCATCCCAACAAAAACTTTTTTTAACTTAGCGATGAAGAAACAAGAAAGAATTATCGCTGCAGCTGTAGATGAATTTTCTCAGCGGAGATTTGAAGAAGCAAAACTTTCAAACATTATTAAAGCTTCTATTATTCCGAGGGGTAGTTTTTATCAGTATTTTCAAAACAAAAAAGACCTCTATCTTTATGTTTTTAAAATAATCAAGAGTAAAAAACTTGAGTATTTAAAAGACCTTCTTACAAATGAACAAGAAATACCATTTTTAGATTTATTCAAATTACTATATGCCCAAGGGATAAAGTTCTCAATTGATCATCCTGAATATGTAGAAATTTTTAGATTGTTTATTTCAGGGAAAGGGCAGTTATATCGAGAACTTATGGGAGATGGATTGAAGTTAACTCATCAACACTATGTTACTTATATTGAAATAGATAAAGAAAAAGGTTTCATTAGACCAGAGATAGATTCCAATATTTTAGCTAATTTAGTCATCAATTTAACAACAAATATTGCAATAGAAGAGTTTTCATCAGAAGAAATTAATTATGATGAACTCCTTAAAAAAATTGACAGTTTAATTAATATCTTTAAGAAAGGTGTAGAATAGGTGATGAAATGTTTAAAGTAGAAAACTTGAAATATAGTTATCCAAAAGGTGAATCAGATGTAATTAATGACATTAGTTTCGATATTGCAAAAGGTGAAATTTTTGGATTCCTCGGCCCAAGTGGCGCAGGAAAAAGTACAACTCAAAAAATTATGATAAAAATATTAGAAAATTTCGAAGGTACAATTTATTATAATGGAAAAGATATCACCGAATTTAGTGATGAATTTTATGAAGATATTGGAGTTAGTTTTGAAATGCCAATTCACTTCTCTAAGATGACAGCAATGGAAAATATTGATTTCTTCTTAAAACTTTATAAAAACAAAGGTGATATAGAAGCTTTGATGAGAAGAGTAGATTTATGGGAAGACAGAGACAAAATGGTTGGTGAATATTCAAAAGGAATGAAAATAAGATTAAATATCGTACGAGCAATGTTAAATAATCCTAATATGTTATTTTTAGATGAACCAACAAACGGTCTCGATCCGATGAATGCAATGATCTTAAAAGATATGGTAAGAGAATTTAAAGAAGCTGGTGGAACTGTTTTTATTACTTCACATATTATGAGTGATATTGATCAAATTTGCGATCGTGTTGCTTTCATTGTTGAAGGAAAAATTATCGAGATGGACACTCCAAGAAACTTAAAAATCAAATATGGAAAAAGATCTATGACACTAGAATATAAAGAAAACGGAGAAACAGTTACAGTAGAATTCCCGTTAGATGGAATCGGTAAAAACGAAGAGTTTTTAAACCTTTTACAAACAAAAAAAATCGAAACACTACATAGTGGGGAAACTACTTTAGAAGACATATTTATAAAAGTAACAGGAGTTCAACTTAAAGATGCCGAATAGACTTTGGATACTTGTAAAAGGTGAATTGCAAAGATTAAACAAATACAATATGACTTCCGTTAGTATACTAGTAGCTTTCATTTGGGGCGTAATGTTATTCTTTGTTAATGCGGATATACTAGCAACATTGTTACCTATAGTAATATTGTTAGATGCTACAATGATGTCATTGATGTATGTCGGTTCAGTAATGTATTTTGAAAAAAGTGAATTTACGATATCGACTATGCTTGTTACTCCAGTGTCTAATTCTGAACTATTATTATCAAAATTACTAGCAAACACAGTACACAATATATTTTCTTCTGCATTATTAATTGCTGTATTTGTATTAATAAAAGATGTACAAATTCATTATTTTTTAATCACTATTGGAATAATTGTAGCTACTTTAACCCATACATTAATTGGAATAGTGATGGCCTACTTCTCCAAAGATTTTACCGGAGCTTTAATGATTGTTATGACTTTTTCATTAACTATGATGACACCTTACACACTATTAATGCTTAATATAATTCAAGGAGAATTTTGGGAAATAATTTTATTATTAAACCCAATTCAAGCTGCAAGTGAGATAATAAATGCCGGATTTGTAGGATTTCAAATCACTTATAAATATTATCTTAGTTTAGGATACCTTGTCTTTGGTAGTATTATACTCTACATATTTTATGCATTGCCAAAATTTCAAGATTATGCCGTAAAAAATAGCGGGGTGTAAAAAATGATAAAAACTGTATTGAAAGCTGAATTAAGAAATATGGTTAGAGACAAGATGTATTTCTTTTTCGCAATATATCCTATCATCTTAGGATTTATAGGATATCTACTTGTCCCATATATTGATAATAGAGTACCAGAAACAAGTCTAATACCTGAAATAATAGTTATGTTCCTAATTCTAGTAACTGCTTTTGTTTTTGGGGCATTAACGGGATTTACATTATTAGATGATAAAGATGATCTAGTATTAATGTCTCTTAAGATAACTCCTATTTCAGTAAAATCTTACGTTGTAACTAAGTTAGTACTAAGTTTCTTCTTTGGAATTTTTGCAACAGTAATCCTTATTTTCGCAACGAACTTCTTACCTGATGCACAACTTTGGGAAATAGCTCTTATTACTATTGTTTCATCACTGCAAGCACCAGGTGTAGCATTAATTGTTAACTCTTTTGCTTCTAACAAGGTCGAAGGATTCGTTGTTATGAAACTGTCAGGAATGATTTTAATCTTACCAGTTGTAGCATTCTTTGTTCTTGAATGGCAAGAAGTATTCCTTATCATTGCTCCAGGTTTTTGGTCTGCAAGAATGATTCAAATTGAATTACTACCTGGATTTGATTATAACTTTACATTTGTTGTTTACTTCATCTTTGGAGTTCTTTACAATATGGTATTATTATATTTATTATTAAAATTATATGTTAAAAAATCAAATTTATAGGAGGTAAATATGTATTATTTTGGAGTAGTTTTAATAATTATTGGGATTTTTTATGTACTTATGTTAATTTTAAGACCACCTTTCCTTTACAACAACATCAAAGTTAAAACAATGATCAAAATGATGGGGAAAAAGGGATTTGATATCTTCTTCGTAATTTGGACAATTGTTGTATTAGGTGCTGGAATCATTATTGTTGTATCGGTATAAAAAAAGACGGAAATATTTCCAATGTCATTAAGTTAAGAAAAACAAGAGAGATCTTCCCACACATGATGTGAGGGGGTCTTTTTTATTTTGATATATTTCGCCTTTTTTTGAAGTTTTTTTCAAAAAAAGACTTGACAAAGTTGGTAAAATTTGCGGCGTAGCCACTGAAAGTGTAAAAACTAAAAGGAGGCTA
>JAUVLT010000114.1 GCA_030600605.1 Mycoplasmatota bacterium | reverse complement strand
CATCATAATCAGAATTACCTTTAGCATTTCCTTTTATTTGAGAACCAAAAATAACCACATCGGTTACACGATTTGATAAATGTGTATTCAGGTGTTGTTTTATTTCTTGAGCAAGTTTTTTTGAATTCATCATAAAAATATTTATATCAAAGATATTAAAGATTAAAATGATTTAAAAATATATACATTAAATTAAAGCTTAAGAATAAATAATTAACCATCCGAAGTTTTTAAAACTTCGGATGGTTTGGTTTCTTCTAATTAACAGAAACTATTTTATCGAATTTATTAATATCTAAATACTAAATTCCCGATACTCAATACTAATTTTATATATTCTAAAGCATATCAATTTATGTTAAAAGTCATGATTTTTAATGTGAAATGGACTAATTTTGCACAAAATTAAATTTTAACAATTTGTTATGGCAGACAAAATAAAACAAACAAAATTGTTCGAAGAATTTCCTCCCGTTTCTACTAAGGAGTGGGAAGATAAGATCTTAGCTGATCTGAAAGGTGCAGATTATGAAAAGAAGCTGGTTTGGAAAACCATCGAAGGTTTCAGCGTACAACCGTTTTATCGTGCTGAGCATCTTGAAAATTTGAAACACCTGAAATATCTTCCGGGAGAATTCCCTTACGTTCGTGGAAATAAAGTTAAAAGCAATACTTGGTATGTTCGCCAGGATATTGATGCTAACGATATCGCTGAAGCGAATAAAAAAGCACTTGACATTCTAATGAAAGGTGTTGATTCACTAGGTTTTGATCTTAGCTGTAAAGAAAAATTCTCAAACGGTGAGTTTGAAATATTATTAAAAGATATTCACCTTGAGAGTGTCGAAATAAATATACTTGGTGCTACTGCAGCTCATCCTTTTGTTGATTTCTTAAACGAAAAGATTAAGTTAGAAAATATCAATAAAAATGAAGTAAAAGGTTCTGTTGGATTCGATCCTATGGCTCATCTTTCTTTAAATGGTAATTTCTGTAAAGCTCAGGATGAAGTTTTTGAGACAGCAAAAGAATTAATCGAAAAAGTAAAAGATCTTCCTGATTTTAGAGTAATTGGTGTTAATGGTGAAATGTTCAATAATGCCGGAGCTACTATTGTTCAGGAATTAGCATTTGCTCTGGCAATGGGAAATCAGTATTTGAATCTTTTAACTGATAAAGGATTAGATATTGACACTGTTGCTCAAAATATTAAATTTAATTTTGGCGTAAGCTCAAACTATTTTATGGAAATAGCAAAGTTTAGAGCAGCACGTATGCTTTGGGCTAAAATTATAGAAGCTTACAAACCAGATAATTTGGAAGTAGCAAAAATGAATATTCATGCTGCTACTTCGAAATGGAACCAGACAATTTATGATCCTTATGTAAATATGTTACGTGGAACAACAGAATCTATGTCGGCTACTATTGCAGGTGTTGATTCATTAACTGTTACTCCATTTAATAAAGCTTTCGAAGAATCAACTGTTTTTTCCGATCGTATTGCACGTAACACACAGACTATATTAAAAGAAGAA
>JAUVLT010000009.1 GCA_030600605.1 Mycoplasmatota bacterium | reverse complement strand
AATTTTTTCTCTTTTATTACCACATATTTTCTATTTTTAATAGTGGTAATTGTTTGTGAATAAGTAGATGGTCTCCCTATTCCTAGATCTTCCATTTCTTTGATAAGTCTTGCTTCTGAAAATCTTGCAGGAGGTTTTGTGAAATGTTGTGATTTATTAACACTTTCAGCTTTAATAGTAGTTTTCTCGGTAAGTGGTGGTAATTTGCTTAAATCAATTTTTTCATATTTACCATATAATTTTAAATATCCATCAAATACTAAATCTTGTGCAGTTGCTTTAAATAATGATAAATTATTTAATAGTTCTACAGTTTTAGTACTAATTATTGCTGGTTTCATTAATGATGAAATTGTTCTTTCGTATATTAATGTATATAAAACAAACTCATCCTTTGATAAAAATCTTTTAACACTTTGAGGTGTTCTAAACACATTAGTAGGTCTTATTGCTTCATGTGCGTCTTGTATGTTCAACCCTTTTTTAGTCGATACCTTGATTTTACCTACATAATCTTTTCCATATATTTCCTCAATATATTTAATAGCTGGCGAAGTAAAAACATTACTTAGTCTTGTAGAATCAGTACGCATATAAGTAATTAATCCAACTGTTTCATTTTCTAAATCCATACCTTCATAAAGTTTTTGAGCAATCAACATTGTTTTTTGAGAACTAAAATTCAGTCTAATTGAAGCTTCTTGTTGCAATGCTGAAGTTGTAAACGGTAATTTTGCTTCTCTTTTTCTCTCTCTTATATCAATACTGCTTATAATGAACTCATCATTTATAGTTTTTAATAGTTCATCAGTAACTGTTTCATTTTCAAGTTTAACAATCTTGTTTTTAAATTTAACAAGATCTGCTGTAAATCCAGGAAACTCTGCCTTTACTTTCCAAAACTCTTCTTCAATAAATGCTTTAATCTCTTTTTCTTTATCAACAACTAATTTAAGAGTAGCACTTTGTACACGTCCAGCTGATTTTGATTTAATTTTATTTTGAAGTAATTTTGATAATTTAAATCCAATAATACGATCTAATATTCTTCTTGTTTCTTGAGATGAAACTAACCCCAAATCAATTTCTCGAGGATTTTCAAAAGCTTTAATAACAGCACTTTTTGTTATTTCATTAAAAATAACTCTTTTATATGGAATACCTTCAATTTCAAGAACTTCCTTTAAATGCCAACTAATTGCTTCTCCCTCTCTATCTGGGTCGGTAGCCAAATATATTTCCGAAGCATTTTTCAATGCATTTTTTAATTCTTTAACTACTTGTTTCTTTTCTTTAATAACAACATATTTAGGGGCAAAATTGTTTTCAATGTCTAATCCAAGTCCACCTACACCACTTATTGCTAGGTCACGAATATGTCCCTTTGATGATAAAACAATATATTCTTCTCCAAGATATTGTTCAATTGTTTTAGATTTACTAGGTGATTCCACTATTACTAATTTTGTTTTCATGTAGTCGCCTCCTCTTTTCTATATATTATATACACCCTATTTTTGAGGTTGTCAAGCATGTATATTCATTATATATATACATATATATAAAAAAGTTTTCTTTATTTTTTAATAATAAATGTCATTCTATCTTTTCCTTGAAGATCCTTTTTTTGAATTATTTCAACGTCTTTAAGATGTTTCTTAATCAGTTTCTTCAATTCTTTTGCTTTGTTAAAAGCATGTTCGAAAGCGATAATATATCTATCATTCAAGATGTTTTCTGCATCTTTAATAATTACACGATAAAAATCTAAACCATCTGCTCCTCCAAATAAAGCAAGATTAGGTTCATTATCTTTAATTAAATTTTCAACAAATTCTTTATTAGGTATATATGGTGGATTTGATACTAAAATATCAAACTTCATTCCCATAAGTGGTTCTAACAAATCACCTTGTATAAATTTAACATTTCCATTAAGTGCTTTATTATTATTTCTGGCTACATTAAGAGCTCTATCCGAGATATCTGTAGCAATAACTGTCATATTACTTTCTTCAATATCTAAAGTTATCGCTAAACAACCCGATCCAGTTCCAATATCTGCCACCATAACTTCTTGTGATTCAAAAACTTCTTCGTAATACATTAAAATATTACCAAGTAATTCTTCAGTTTCAAATCGTGGAATTAAAACATCACTATTCACGATAAAGTTATGTCCATAAAACTCTTGATATCCAATGATATGTTGAACAGGAATATTTTTCGCAATATAGCGATCAACCCCATACAAAAAATCTTGATACAAATCTTCTGGCATTTCCTCATCCATTGATAATAATAATTCAGCACTATCCATTTTTGAAAAGTGTAGCATTAATAGTTTAACTCCTGAATCCTCTTTTTGATTATCTAAAGCGTATTGTTCGTTAATTTTTAATACTTCTTTATATGTTGGCATAAAACCACCTCTTTAAGACATATAAAGAAGAGCCTATGCTCTTCTTTATATGTTATTTTCCTTCAAGTTTTCTTTTTACTTCTTCTGCGATTAAAACTTCGATAACTGGTTCTAGTTTACCCTCCATAATTCGATCAAGTTGTTGAAGCGATAATCCAACACGATGATCCGTTACACGGTTCTGCGGGTAATTATAAGTTCTAATTTTTTCACTGCGATCCCCTGAGCCAA
The DNA here is from genome assembly GCA_030600605.1 of Mycoplasmatota bacterium. Lineage (GTDB taxonomy): Bacteria > Bacillota_I > Bacilli_A > Izemoplasmatales > Izemoplasmataceae > JAFGXW01. Next base: position 38,347 of record JAUVLT010000009.1, on the reverse strand, counting down.
TTTTACTTCTTCGTTCCAATCCCTCTTTATCTAAACGATCTTGTAATATCTTATCATATAATCTAGCTTTTAGTATTCTTAACGCTGTTGCTTTGTTACTATGCTGACTTTTTCCATCTTGACAAGTAACAATAAGACTAGTAGGAACGTGCGTAACTCTAACTGCGGAATCTGTTGTATTAACACTTTGTCCCCCAGCTCCACTTGAGCGATAAGTATCTATTCTCACATCAGACATATTTAATTCAACTTCAACATCTTCAACTTCAGGTAAAACTAAAACTGTCGCAGTTGATGTATGAACTCTTCCCTGAGATTCTGTTTGGGGAACACGTTGAACACGATGTGCTCCTGATTCATATTTTAAAAATGAGTAAACACTATCTCCAGATACTGTGAATTCAATTTGTGAGAAACCTCCAGCACTTGATTCTTCAGAATTAGATACTTCAATCTCCCATTTTTTTATTTCAGCAAATTTTGTGTACATGCGGAATAAATCTCCAGCAAAAATGTTTGCTTCGCTTCCTCCAGCTGCACCTCTAATTTCAACTATTACATTTTTTTCATCATTAGGATCTTTAGGAATTAACAAAATCTTAAGTTTATCCTCAATTTCAGGAATTTTAGGTTTAACTTCATCCAACTCCATTTGAGCCATTTCAACTATCTCTTTATCATCTTCAAGTAACATTTCTTTTAAATCACTAATCGTTTCTAACACTTGCTTATACTCAGCATAAAGACTAACAACAGGTTCTAAAGACTTTTGTTCTTTAGAAAGCTCAGTCATTTTTGTTATATCCTGAAGAATTTTAGGATCCATTAGATGTGTGTTAATTTCATTATATCTTTTAGTCATTCTTTCTAATCTATCTATCATAATATCACTCCGCCCTATATTATATTACAAGGTCTCTTAATTATCAACTAAGAAAAATTTCAATTTCTTCAACTTATGCATGTGAACCACTCCCACCACTTAATGTAATATACATTTGAAGTGGGTGTCTTTTTGAACAAAAACGATAAAAACCTTGAAAATTCAAGGTTTTATTCTTCTAAATATATCATTTTAGCTAATGGGAAAGGATCTAAAGCTCTTTCAAAGATACCTTGAACATAAGCTATTAATACACCGTAATTAACAATTGGTATTTCTTTTTCCACTACTTGAGATATTCGATACATCATTTCACTTTTATTAAGCATACAAGCTCCACAATGAATAACTAATTTAATATCGCTCATATCTTTTGGAAAAGTATACCCCGAACTATATACAAATTCAAAATCTTTACCAGTATATTGTCTAAGCCATCTTGGAATTTTCACAGTTCCAATATCATCACTTTGACGATGATGAGTACAGCCTTCACTTACTAAGATTTTATCGCCATTCTCAAGTTTTTCGATAGCTTTAGCACCTTTAACAAGTTCTTCTAAATCACCCTTATTTCTAGCGAATAGAATTGAAAAAGAAGTTAGCATAATGTCTTTTGGAGTATCCGCAGATACTTTCAAAAATACTTGAGAATCAGTAATTACTAATTTAGGTTTAGTTCCTAGTTTATCTAGTGTTTCTCTTAATTCATATTCTTTAGTCACAACAGCGATTGCATCACTTTCTAAAATATCTCTAATTGTTTGTTGTTGGGGTAAGATAAGTCTTCCTTTAGGTGCCGCTTTATCAATCGGAGTAACTAAGACAACAATATCCCCAGGATTCAATAAATCTCCAACAATCATAAATTTTTCTTCTTCAATTTTTAATGTTATCCCTATTTCATTTTTCAAATCTTCAATACCCTCTTTTGTAACTGCAGACACCTCTAATATTTGTCCTTTAAACACGTTAGAAAAATCTTTGCTACCTGAGCTGATATCAATTTTATTAGCTACCATAAGATATGGTTTTTGTCGTTTTGTAAATTCTTTAATAAAATCTTTTTCATAGTTAAAATCATTTTGATTCACATCAAAAACAATTATTCCAATATCAGTTTTATTAATCACATCATAAGTTCTTTGAATACGAAGTTCTCCTAATTCTCCAGTATCATCTATACCTGCGGTGTCTATCAAAACAACAGGACCTAATGGTAGTATTTCCATTGATTTAAAAACAGGATCCGTTGTTGTACCAGCGATTTTAGATACTAATGAGATTGTTTGATTTGTTAAAGCATTGATAACACTCGATTTACCAACATTACGTCTTCCAAATATTGCAATATGTGTTCTTGACGCTCTTGGTGTTTGATTCATACTCATTATTTTCCCCCTTCAATAATACCTGGTTTAGTAATATTTAAAGGATCTAATAATTTTTCAATTTCATCTTTCTTAAATAATCTTTCTGTCAATAACACTTCTTTAATTGTTTTATTATAAGCATTCGCTTTCTTAACAATTTCACTAGCTTTATCATAACCTATTATAGAAATAAGAGGTGTAATCAATGTGTGTGAATTCTCAAGATTTTCAGTACATTTTTTAATATCTATCTCAATATGCTTTGCACATTTATTATTAAAAATATTTACTGTATTAGTTAATAGTTCTAGTGATTCAAGTAAAGCCTCTCCAATACCAGGTAAAAAAGCATTAAGTTCTAAACTTCCACTTGTTACTAAATTATTTATTAAAGAATCATTAGCAATAACCTTATAAGCATTTTGAATTACCATTTCTAGTATAACCGGATTAGTCTTACCTGGCATAATGGAAGATCCAACTTGATTATCTTTCAAAATAACTTCACCAATACCACCGTTTGGACCAGAAGCTAAGAATCTTAAATCATTACATATCTTTATTAAAGTTGAAGCAGCTACTTTTAATAACCCTGATACCTCGTTAAAAGCATCTAGATTTTGAGTATTATCAATTAACGATTCCGCTCTTGATAATCCAATATTTGTTGATTCTTGTAATAAGGATGTCATCATAAATGTATATTTTAAAGGAGCATTTAATCCCGTTCCGATAGCTGTTCCCCCAATATTTATTGTTCTTAATCTTTCTTCTACCTTATAAATACGCCATCTATCTCTTGAAAATGTTTCAGCGTATGCTCCAAACATTTGTCCGGCTAAAATGGGAACAGCGTCCATATATTGCGTTCGACTAAGTTTAATCACTTTTCCATACTTTGTTTCTTTTTCTTGGAATGTTTTTTGCAGCATTGCATATTGTAGTGCAAGTTTTCTTATTACTTTAATAGCTGCAATTTTGATAGCTGTTGGAAATGTATCATTAGTTGATTGATGAAGATTGACATGATTAATAGGATGAATTATTTCATATTCACCTAAGTTATGTTCTAAAATTTCAAGGGCTACATTGGCAATAACCTCATTAACATTCATATTAGTGCTAGTACCAGCTCCACCCTGATAACGATTAATGACAAATGAATTATCGTATTTTCCCTCAAGTATTTTATTACAAGCTGTAATAATTGCTTTCGCTTTAACCCTATCTAAATATAATAATTTTCGATTTGTAATAGCTGCTTGTCTTTTGATATTAACAAGCTCATAGATTATTTTCATATTCACTTTTTCATTGCTAACATTGAAATTCTTTAATGCTCTACTTGTTGATATCCCGTAATAAATACCATCTTCTAGTTTTACCTTTCCTAAATAATCAATTTCAATTCTCATCTAATTCCTCCTTTAAAAGAATAAGTCGCGTTCTCCTTCAATAATTTTATTTATATTTTCAATAAGTTTAATTTTAACATTTTGATTTTTAATTGTTTCAGCATGTTGAAAAACAAATTTTAATCCCTTGTCTTTTAATTTTTGATCAGCGTAATCCATTAAATATTCAGTTAAAGTCATAATAGCGTTAGGTTCACATATTAGTCCGATAGTTCCACCCTTTGCTAATTCCATAAATCTATCACCAACTCTACCTTTGCGATAGCAAGCAGTACAAAATGAAGGAATATATCCGTGATTTATTAAGTCATCCATTATTTCCTTAACACTTCTTTCATCTGATAATTCAAACTGATGAGGAGTATATTCTTCTTCCTCTACGTCATGATATCCGCCAACATCAGTCTTACTGCCAGCACTTATTTGTGAGATACCGTGTTCTATTAATTCTTGACGAATCTCTTTAGATTCTCTTGTAGATAAAATTATTCCAACATAAGGAACAGCCAATCTTAAAATAGTAACAAGTCTTTTAAATTGTTCGTCTGTGATAATATGAGGAAAGTCTTTTAAATCCATTCCCTCAGCTTTTTTAAGACGAGGTACGCTAATAGTATGAAATCCTACTCCATATTTTTCTTCTAAATATTCATTATGAATTATTAATCCTAATACTTCATTTTTATATTTGTAAAGTCCAAATAAAACTCCTCCACCAACATCTTCAATACCAGCTTCAAATGCTCTATCAAAAGCGCTTAAATGATAATCATAATTACCCTTAAGACTTTTAGGATGCATTGTTTCAAATGTTGGTCTATCATATGTTTCTTGGAATAATATATATGTTCCAATTCCTATTTCATGTAATTTTTTGTATTCTTCCACTGATGTAGCTGCGATATTTACATTTATTCTTCTAATTGAACTATTGTCATAAATTGTTTTTATTGATTCAAGCACATATTCAATTGGTGTTTCAGTAGGAGATTCTCCTACTTCTAAAGCAAGGCGTTTATGCCCTAACCTTTCTAAGTTTATTGCTTGATGTTTGATTTCTTCTTGGGTTAATTTTAAACGAGGAAATATATTATCTCTTCTATAACCACAATACTTACAGTTGTTAACACAGTAGTTTGATATGTATAATGGAGCAAATATTACAACTCTTTGTCCATATATTTCATCTTTTATTTGGCCAGCTATTTCATATATCTCTTTTATTTGTTCTTTTTCATGAGCATTTAATAAAATAGCTACTTCTAAATGCGTAAGTTTTTCTCTTTTTTTAGCTTTTTGTAATATTCTTTTAATTTCTTCCATAGTTGGATTTTTTCCAGCTTGTAATACATTGTGAATATATTCTCTATCAATCATTGTCAGTTATCCTTTCTAAGTCGATATGATCTCCTACCCCCAAATCAATTACATGTCCCACTCCTGCAATTCTTCCTTCAATACAATTTCTACATTGATTAGATGTGTCGGCAGTACAAATTTTATTTTGATATATTTCATACTTTGCCCTATTTTCAGTAGGACTAATATTTGGCATCATAACATTTGCGCCTGTTTTCAAAGCTTTCTCTCTACCAATGGTATGTAAACTACCAAGAGCTGTTGTTGCTGGTAATAACACTTTAGGTAGTATTAGTCTTACTAAAGCTACCATAATTAATGATTCTGATAGCGTTCCCGACTCGTTTCCCCTTAATTCTGTATCTTCGTGACAAAGGTAAGGACCTATTCCTATCATATGAGGATCTAGTTCTTTTAGATATATTAGATCTTCAACTAGGTCTTCATTAGTTTGTGTCGGAGACCCAACCATAAACCCAGCTCCTACTTGATATCCTATTTCTTTTAAGTTCTTTAAACACTCTCTTCTATTATCAAAACTCATAAAACTAGCGTGTAAGTAATTATACAACCTCCTTGAAGCAGTTTCATGCCTTAATAAATACCTATCCGTGCCTGCATCAAAAAGCTTTTGATAAGATTCTTTAGATCTCTCTCCAAGTGATAAAGTTATTCTAACATCTGGCATTTCTTTCTTAATTCTTTGAATCATTTCAATTAATATATCATCGGTATAATATGAATCTTCTCCACTCTGAATTACGAATGTTTTATATCCTAAATGATACCCTTGTTTACAACATTCTAAAATCTCATCAACCGATAAACGGTATCTTTTAATTGTCTTAATCTTATAATTAATACCGCAATATTTACATCCCATTTTGCAGTAGTTTGATATCTCTATTAGACCTCTTAAATATACTCTATTTTGATAGTATGTATACTTAATATTATATGAAGCTTTAAATAAATATTCTATTTCTTTTTTAGTAATATTGTTTAGAATATACAAAAATTCATCTTTTTCAAGATTGGCTTCATTGGTTAGTTTATCAACTAAATAATAGATTTTTTCGCTTATAAAATCATCATTTTTAAATTTTTGTTTTAACTTTGGAAATATGTAATTCATAGCATCACTCCCAGTCATCTATATTATATAAAAAATATTAAAAAAACCTTGTAACCAAAGTTACAAAGTCTTGTTTTTTTAATATATTTTTTTTACTTCCAATCAATGTCTCCCATTGCACTATCATAACTTGTTTCTATATTCCCAAAATATCCACACTGTTTATTAAATATCAATCTAAATCCCTCAGGTTTTGTAGCACCTTGACGGTTCTTAGAAATTATAATATCAACTTGATTTGGGCGTGTTGTTGTTTTAGGTTTATAATACTCATCGCGATATAGGAATAAGATTACATCAGCATCCTGTTCAATCGATCCAGAATCACGTAAGTCTGCCATTACTGGTATTCTATCATCTCTTCTTTCAACTTGACGTGATAACTGAGATAAAGCGATTACAGGTATTTTTAATTCGCGAGCAATCTCTTTTAATACTCTTGAAATCTCTGAAACCTCTTGAACGCGGTTTGATCTTGGATTTGATCCACTAAGTAATTGTAAGTAATCAATGATTGCTAAATCTAATTTTCCCTCTTGAGCCAATTTACGACATTTTTGTCTTACTTCAGTAATTTTTACAGTACCAGCATCATCAAACAATATATTTAATTTTGATAAACTTTCCCTAGCTACGTTTAGCTGGCTCCATTCGGTATTAGATATATGTCCAGTTCGAATTTTATCACTATGAATTCTTGATTCAGAGCTTAACATTCTACTAACTAATTGATCACTCCCCATTTCCAAAGAGAAGAAAGCAACATTAGGTTTTGAGGACATTTTAGCAACATTGGTTGCAATATTTAATGCAAAAGCTGATTTTCCCATCGAAGGACGAGCGGCAATAATTGTTAGTTCTGAAGGTTGCAATCCTAATGTATACTCATTTAATTCTTCAAATCCAGTGTCTAACCCTGTTAATCTACCACTATTTTCATTTGTTTTTTCAACTTTAGTAATTACTTCTTCAATTACTTTCCCGATTTGAATAAAATCACTTGTTCGTCGGTCCTTAACAATATCAAAAATAAGTTTCTCAGAATTATTCGAAAACTCTTTAGCATCATCCGAAGCATATCCATCTTCAATAATTCTTCGACAAGCATCCATTATTTTTCTTGTCATTGATTTATCTTTAACAATATTTATATAGTTACGCAAATTATGTATTGAAGGAACAAAATTAATCAATCCCAAAATATAATCAATTCCCCCAGCATCTTTCAATAAATCTTTTGTTTCAAGAATATTGGTTAAGGTTGTATAATCTATTTCCACTCCATCTTGAAATAATTCCACCATAGCAGTGAAAATAACTTTATGTCGATATGTATAAAAGTCATCTGAGTTTAAAGCATCAATTAAGATTTTGATAGTACCCGGATCAACAAAGATACTACCTAGAACTGATTGTTCAGCTTCCATATTATTAGGACTAATTTTTTCCATAATACACCTCTATTCTTCTACAACTAAAACTTCTATTTTAGCAAGAACATTTTTATGTAGTTTTACTTCTATTGTATAATTACCTAATGCCGAAATATTATCTTTTAATAAAATTTTTCGTTTATCTATTTCAATACCATTTTGTTTTTTGAATTCATGAGCTATTTGTTTAGAATTTATTTTACCAAATAATTTCCCTTTTTCACCAATTTTAACAAAAACCTTTACTGGTTCAGCTTCAATTTTTTCTTTTAATACTTTCATATCCTCATAATTTTTACGTTCTATTTCTTCTTTCTTAGCTTTTTCAGTTTCGATTGATAGCAAATTTTCAGTTGTTGCTTCAATAGCGTTTTTACTTGATAACAAGTAGTTTCCGTATCCAGCTGCTACATCGATAACCTCACCTTTCTTCCCTTTCCCTTTTACATCTTTGATTAGTATTACCTTCATTGGTTTTTCCTCCATAATAGCTTCATTAATAAATTCAATTAACTCTGCTTTAACTTTTTTGATATCTTTGGTTTCAATTTGTGCACCTGCGTTATTTAGATGCCCTCCACCACTAAATTTTTCCATAATTATTTGAACATTAAATCCTTCTAAACTTCTAGCGCTTATTCCGACCATTCCTTCTTCAAAATATCCGATAGCAAAAGATGCTACTGTATCATCAATTTCTAATAACATATCAGCAACTTTAGCTAATAAATTCCTTGAAGTAGGGATATTTTCTGGCACTATAACAATTGAAAACTTTGAATGAATTACTTCAGCAAGCGAAAGCAATTGTGATTTTAATTGAATTTCGTCTAACCCTTCTCTTAATATTGTCTTAACTTTAAATGTGTCAGCTCCAAATTTCCTTAAAATGGCAGCTGCCTCAAATGTTCTTGATCCTGTTCGATAGATAAAGTTATTAGTATCAACCATTATACCAGATAACATTACTGTTGCCTCAAACTGATTTATTTCAACATCTTTACTAGATAAGTCTATCATCTCAGTTACAAGTTCAACACTGCTTGATGCATAAGGTTCTATATGACTAATTAAAGCATTAGGTACTGCATCAGCTAATTTTCTATGATGATCAATAATAACAAGTTTTTTTATTTTCTTTATAACTTTTTCTTCCATTGTTTGTCCAAATGAATGATGATCCACTAAAATAAGCAAATCTTCTCTGTTAATATAGTCTAAAGCTAAAGAAGGAGAAATAATATAATCTAAAAATATTACATATTCATACTCAATTAACTGAAGAATCTTCTTAACAGTTTTGTCAGTATTATCTAAGTCTATAATTATGTAAGCTTCTTTATTAAATGTTTGAGCAAGTTTTAAGATACCCATTGCAGCACCAATAGCATCTGTATCAGGATGAATGTGTGGCATTATAAATACTCTATGACTTTCTTCAAACAATTTTTCTAGTTTCTGAGTATTAATTCTCGTTGTAATCCTTGTACGTTTTTCAGCAGTATTTGTATTACCCCCAAAATAACGTAAATCCTTACCTTCAATATTAACAACTATTTGATCTCCACCACGTGACAATGCTAAATTAAGAGCATCCTCAGCGATGTCTCCTAGTTTATTAAACTTTGTATTTGCACAAGCAATTCCACTACTTAAAGTTACAAGTAAATCATTTTCTTTTGATATTTCGGAAATATCATTCAATATTTTAAATTCATTTTCAATTAAATCAATCAAGTTTGATTTATTCATAACAGCAATAAGTTTGGAATTAGCAATTGGAATTAAATAAAATCCAAATTCTTCTCCCCAATCCTCTAAAGCCTTTAAATAACTCCCTTGAATGTAACTTCTTTCTGATACATCTAAAACACTTATTGCATCGTCTAAATTGTCAAGATTTAAAACAGCAATTACATCAGTAGCATCATCATATTTTCTTTTTAATTCTTCTCTTTCAGATACTTGTGTTAAATAAATAATTAAATTTTCAAAATCAAATTCCACTTCATACTCATGAGTGTATATTTTCATTATAAGCACCTTATTAGGTTGTTTATTAATAAGATTATTAAATATTTCTGTTGAAAGAGTTTCAAGATTTCTCTTTACTAGAACATTTTCAAAAATATCCTTAGCGCAATTATTAGCCCATTTTATTATTAATGCTTCGTCAAATAAAATGATTCCAAGTGGCATTTCAGCAATTACTTTCTTTTCAGCTATATCTTTTCTAACAACAAGGTTTTGAGTATCTTTTAATTTTTTTGATAACCACGAGATCTTTTGATCTTTTCTTCGATAATAAAAAATTTGAAAATAAACATTAGCCATTACAAATATTACAACCCCTGAAAATATTAGAATAAAAACACCATTATCACTAAAAATAATAACTATTAGTATGATTAAAGCTATTGAAATGGGAACTAAAACTTTGAATAGTGCTTTCATACAATCACCTCGTTTTGTCTTAATAATTATATCATAATTGAGACTTAATTCAAAATCTAAAATATAGAAAAAAAAGACTCAAATATGAGTCTTATTCTTTTACAAATGGTAGTAAAGCCATATGACGTGCGCGTTTAATTGCAACACTTAATTCAGATTGATATCTAGCTTTAGTTCCTGTGACACGTTTAGGTAAGATTTTACCACGATCACTAATAAATCTTTTTAGTAATTCAACATTTTTGTAATCTATATATGATATTTTGTTATCTGTGAAATAACATCTTTTTTTACGTCTTTTACGGAAATTTCCAGTTCTAGCCATTTAATTTTCCTCCTTTTAAAATGGTAAATCATCCTCAGCTACATCAATTGTAGGAGTTGATTCTTGTTTTTTTGGTTTTTTATAATCATTTTTTTGAGAACTTTTTGAATATTCTTGAGTCCCAAAGTCTCTGTTTGAATCATCACTTTGATTTTTAGGTTCTAAAAATTGTACGCTATCGCAAACAACTTCAGTAGTGTATTTTCTAATTCCGTCTTTGTCTTCGTATGAACCTGTTTGTATTCTACCCTCTACTCCAACTAAGCTACCTTTTTTAACAAAACGCGCTAAATTTTCTGCTTGTTTTCTCCAAACAACACATTGAATAAAATCAGCTTCTCTTTCACCAGTTGGACCTGCGAAAGTACGGTTCACAGCAAGCGTAAATTTAACAACTGCTATGTTACTATTAGTATATCTTAATTCAGGGTCTCTAGTTAAACGTCCAACTAAAACAGTACGATTTATCATAAAATCACTCCCTATCTTTCATTTTTCAAAATTAAATGTCTAATGATTGTTTCTTTAATTCTAACAATACGCTCAAATTCAATTCTAGCATCATCATTAGTTACAACATCTAATACGACATAGTAACCTTTTTTATGCTTTTCAATTTCATAAGCTAGGTCTCTTGTACCCCATTCGTTAACTTTAGTTACTTCTGCACCACGAGATGTAAATATAGTGTTTAATTCTTCAATTAAAACTTTTCTTTCATCTTCTAATACAGTAGGTCGAATGATATACATGATTTCATATTTTCTCATTTTTTTACCTCCTCTTGGTCTATTGGCTGCATAACAGCAAGGATGAGTTCTCACTCACGTTGAATTATTATATCATAGTTGTTTTTCAAAGTAAACTATTTAATATTATTTTATATATTATATATATAATACTAATAATGCATTACACATCCTTTATTTTGTAACCTACTTAATCAAGTACAACTAAACACTTATTCCATGATAAGCTATTAATAGGGGTGGGTCTATGAAAAAAATCATTATCCTCGTTTTAATTTTTGAAATTATAATTCTATTTGCAAACTACCTAATTTAAAGTTCTTTCTATGAAAAAAATTGCAGTGAAAAAGCGGAATATTTTATTCCGCTTTTTCATTTTTTCTTATAATTATTAATAATAATTAGTTACTTCGATTAATTCTTTTCTAACAAGATTTAATGCGAATATTGTAGCTCTTTTTCTTATCATGTATCTGTTTCCATTAAACATTTTTTGATAAGTTTTTGTATCACCTTTATAATTAATCCCAAAATAAACTAAACCGATTGGCTTATCTTTCGTTCCACCAGTTGGTCCAGCAATTCCAGTTATTGAAATAGTTATATCTGATATTGTCTTTTTATATAAGTTATTTGCCATCTCAAATGCACATTGTTCACTAACAGCTCCATGCTTCTTGAGGCTATCTAATGAAACACCAAGATGTTGTATTTTGGCTTCATTACTGTATGTTACAAAACTTTCCTTGAAGACTTCTGAAGCTCCACTAACATTAGTAATTGTACTTGCTAGCATCCCCCCAGTACAACTTTCAGCAATTGAAATAATCATCTTTTCTTGATTTAACATATCAACAATTACTCCTTCTAACGTATCCTCTAAATTACCATAAATATAATCTGAAAACTTGAGATAGAATTCCCCCATAGCACTATCTAAATCATTCTCATTATTCGAAGTAAAGATATACTTTATTTCTCCAATACTAGCATAAGGTGCAATATTTACATTAGGGTGTAAATTATAAAATCCCGTCATTTTCTTTTCCATTGTCGCCTCACCTGTACCAACTAACTTAAACCCTTTAGAAAAAAGTTTGATCTTTTGTTTTTTCTCTAAATACTCTACCAGTTTTTCTAACATTGGCAGCATTTCATGTGGAGGTCCCGGGAATAAAACAATTGTCTTTTTATTTGCTCTAAATATTACTCCAGGAGCTGTCCCTAAATTATTTTTTAAAATGATACTATTTTTAGGAAAAAATGCTTGTTTATTGTTAGTATCCTTCATTTTAACATTAATGTGGTCAAAATAAGTTTTAATGCCTTTTAAGACATTTTGATCAATGTATGTTTCAACTCCAAAATAATTAATCACTGTCTCTCTAGAAATATCATCAACTGTTGGACCAAGTCCGCCAGTAAAAATAATTAAATCTTCATCTATAAAATCAAGAATTTTATAATATTCTTCCTTTTCATCGTCAATTACAAAAGAACGGTTTACATCTATTCCTATTTGATGTAACCTTTCCGCAATACTTGTTAAATTTGTATTAATTGTTTTTCCAGTTAACACTTCTTTTCCAACTGTAATAATTGCTGTTTTCATAAAATCACTCCTGAACTCTTACTGCACTTCCACCAACAAATACTGTTTGAATATCTCCATTGTCAATTGTTAGCTTTGTTATTATTTCTGATGGTAAATTCATACTATATCCTTGTCTCAATACAAAGGTTGATTTATCTTTATATACATAATTATTCAAATAACACCCAAGAGCTCCATTGCTTGTTCCAGTGGCACTTTCTTCATCTATTCCAACTATTGGAGCAAAATTTCTTCCATAAGCATCAACATCCTCTTCATCAGTTAATGAAAAACAATGAATTCCAATTACTTGATATTTCATTGATAATTCTTCTATCTCTTGAATATTTGGAACTAGCTTATTTAATTCACCAACAGTTTTAATAGGCACAAAAATTTCTCTCATTCCAGTAGACAAAACTCTAATAGGTAAAGAAGTATTAATAATATTCGAAGCAGAAAAGCAACTTTCAATTTCTATAGGATCAATATAATCGCTATATACAGGAGGTATTTGTTCCATATAAACAATATTCTTTTGTACTTCTAATTTTAATATTCCAACTTGTGTTTCTTGAGTATAAAATCCTTCTGTAATCACACCTAAATCTCTCAGTAAATTAAATGTAGCAATTGTAGCATGACCGCATAATCCAATTTCTTTAAGGGGTGTAAAAAAACGCACTTTAAAATCTGCTCCAAAGCTTTTCAAAACAAAAGCAGTTTCAGAGTATCCAATCTTTCTAGCTAAAGATTTCATTTCTTCAGTTTTTAAGAAATCTGCATCAATAACTATTGCTGCTAAATTCCCTCCGTGAGCTTCTTTTGGAAAAGCTCTAAGATGATACAATTTTAGTTTCATTTTAACACCTTCTTACTAAAGTGATTTATTAAACTATCCTAATTTTATCATATATTTGATATCTGTGCCAATTTAAAAGAAAAAGCACAAATGTGCTTTTTTTAAACATTAAATCTAAAATGCATTACATCTCCATCTTGAACAATATACTCTTTTCCTTCACTACGAGATTTACCAGCTTCTTTAGCTCCTAATTCTCCACCATAATTAATAAAATCTTTATAAGGAATAGTTTCAGCTCTAATAAATCCCCTTTCAAAATCAGTATGAATTATTCCAGCACACTTTGGTGCTTTCATTCCTTTTTTAAAAGTCCAAGCTCTTACCTCTTGAGGGCCAGCAGTAAAATACGTTTCCAAACCTAATAAACTGTAACTTCTTTTAATAAGTTTATCTAGTCCTGATTCTTTGATCCCAAGATCTTCTAAAAACATATTTCTTTCATCATCATCCAATTCACCTAATTCAGCTTCGATTTTCGCACTTATAACAACTACTTCACTATGTTCATTTCTGGCAAATTCTTTTATTTCCTTAACATAGCTATTATTATCGTAATCAGTAATTTCAGTTTCACCAATGTTTGCTACATAAAGCATTGTTTTTTGAGTTAAGAAGTTAAAATTCTTAATTATAGCTAATTCGTTTTCATTAAATTTTAAAATTCTAATGGGCTTATTATCCATCAAAGTTTCATGAATCAATTTGAGAATTTTATATTCTTCTACAGACTCCTGGTCAGTTTTTAGAGTCGCTTTTTTCAAAATCTTTGGAATTCGCTTTTCAACTACCTCTAAATCAGCGAAAATTAACTCTAAATTAATAGTTTCAATGTCTCTTACTGGATCAATTACACCATCAATATGAGTAACATTATCATCATCAAACGCACGAACAACTTGAATAATCGCATCAACTTCTCGAATATGACTTAAAAACTTATTACCAAGTCCTTCTCCTCTAGAAGCACCTTTTACAATGCCTGCGATATCTGTGAATTCAAAAATAGTTGATATTGTCTTTTTAGGTTTTACTAATTCGGATAATTTGTCTAATCTTTCATCAGGTACCTCTACAACACCTACATTTGGATCTATTGTTGCGAATGGGTAGTTTGCAGCTAATGCTCCTGCTTTTGTAATTGCGTTAAATAGTGTTGATTTACCAACATTTGGTAATCCAACAATTCCAGCTGTTAAACCCATATTATCATCTCCTTTTAAGCCTCCATTATTTTACTTTATTTTGTTCGGTTTTTCAAGTAAAAAAATATTTGGTTTATTTAAGATTTTTATTCATCTCTAATTCCGGTAATTTACCTTTTGATAGGTTCTAACAATAACCTTATTAATATCATTTCTATCATCTAATTACGTCTTCTTATATTTTTATTTTATCAATAACTAAGCAAGAAAAAAAGAGGAAATCCTCTTTTAGTCATCTGGATGTGTTCCAAGTGTTGCTACATCCGAAGTATAAATTACTCCATCTCTTATATATTTAAGTTGTATTTCTTCTCCAACTTGAGAATTCAAGATTGCTTCTTTTAAATCGTTAAAATTCATAATATCTCTAAACTCATCATACGATGAATTTTTATATCCAATAATTGTATCACCATCAAGTAATCCCGCTGCTTCAGCAGCACCACCAGCTTGAACATCAATGCAAACCCCATAATCAGTACCACAAACATTGATTTGAGCATAAGTTGAAATACCTAAAAATGGTCTAGTAATTATTCCATCATCTTCTAAATCCATTGTTATTCTTCTTACTGTATTTGATGGTATTGCAAATCCAATATTAGAAACATAATCCTCAACAAGTTTCATATTATTAATTCCAACTAATTCTCCATCAATATTGAGTAATGCTCCCCCGCTATTTCCAGGACTAATGGCTGCATCATGTTGTAATAATGTTGCATTAAAATCTCCATCTTCAACATATCTTGTTAAACCACTAATAATTCCCATTGTCACTGTTCCATAATATTCAAATCCAAGTGGGTTCCCAATTGTAAAAACAAATTCTCCAATTTTCAAGTCATATGAATCCGCAAATGGGATAACTGAAAATTCTTCATCTGATGTAAATGTAAGAACTCCTAAATCTGTTGTTGGATCAGAACCGAGTATATCAATATGTTCATCAGCTATCTCAAATAATATTCCGTTTTTTTCATATACTATTGAAATCAAAGTTGAATCTTCAATTACATGATGATTTGTTACAACATAATATGTGTTTCCAACTTGTTTATAAATCACTCCAGATCCAGAGCTAGTGCCAGAATCTGAACTACTAATAATTCCAATCACACCTTTTCTCGCAACACTAATCATATCAGTAACTGCAGTTTGGAATGATCCAAGATCATAAGTTGTTGAAACATTTGCTTCTGGAATCAATTCTTCAATTAACTCTTTAAGTTCATCCTCTGTATACATAGTAACATTAGGATCTGTCTCCACAGGATTACACCCAGTTAGTAATAAAGTTAGAGCAACCGTTAATAGTAATATAAGTTTTTTCATTTAAACCTTCTCCTTTATGTTAAATAGTTTATAAGCATTACTCGCAGTTTGTTTTGCGATTTCTTTATATGATAGTTTTTTGATTCTTGCTATTTCTTCAGCTACTAATTTCACCCTTGCAGGTTCATTTGTTTTTCCTCTAAAAGGATGAGGCGACAAATATGGAGCATCAGTTTCTATTAATAATCTATCAAGAGGAACCATTTCAGCTACCTTTTTTGGCTTATGCCCATTCAAAAAAGTAACAGGTCCTCCAAGGGAAATATGTAACCCTAAATCTAAAAAGAATTTAGCCATTTCAGGACTCCCTGAATAACAATGCATTACGCCTTTAAGATTTTTATACTCACTTAATACATTATAAGTAGCTTCACTGGCCTCTCTCATATGTATAATAATTGGTTTGTTGTATTGAATTGACAACTCAATTTGTCTTTTGAAAACTTCGATTTGTTCATCAATAAATTCTTTGTCCCAATAAAAATCAAGCCCACATTCACCAATTCCGACAACTCTCTTATGTTTTAACTGTTTAACTAATAGTTCATAATCTTCTACTTTAATATATCTTGCATCAGTTGGATGAAATCCTACCGTTGCATAAATAAAAGGATACTTCTCAGCAAGTTCAATAGCAAGACGATTTGTCTCTTTATCATACCCGACAACTATCATAGTTTCAACATCATTATCTAGAGCTCTTTGAATAACTTCTTCTAGATTATCACGATATTTTTTTGAGTTTAAATGGACATGTGTATCTACTAACATTTTTATCACCTATTTCATTATAACAATAATATACAATTTTGTTATGAAAATTTTGTGAAAGAAACAAATAAAAAAGAGACCAAAGTCTCTTTTATATTTTTTGTAAGTATTATTTAAAATTATTTAATGATTTCAGCAACAATACCAGCACCAACAGTACGTCCACCTTCTCTAATAGAGAATTTAGTACCTTGTTCAAGTGCGATTGGGTGAATTAATTCTACTGTCATTTCTACATCATCACCAGGCATAACCATTTCTACACCTGCAGGTAATTCAACAACACCTGTAACATCTGTAGTTCTAAAATAGAATTGAGGACGATAGTTACTGAAGAATGGAGTATGACGTCCACCTTCTTCTTTAGAAAGAACGTATACTTGTCCCTTAAAGTTTGTATGTGGTGTAACTGATTTAGGTTTAGCTAAAACTTGTCCACGTTGGATTTCATCACGTGCAACTCCACGAAGTAAAGCTCCAATATTATCTCCAGCTTCTGCTCGATCTAATAATTTACGGAACATTTCTACTCCTGTTACTATACATTGTTGAGTATCTTTAATTCCAATAATTTCAACTGGGTCTCCAACTTTTACAGTTCCACGATCAACACGTCCTGTAGCAACTGTTCCACGTCCAGTAATACTGAATACATCTTCAATAGGCATTAAGAATGGTTTGTCAGTTTCACGAACTGGAGTATCAAAGTAAGTATCAACAGCATCCATTAATTCCATAATAGTATCTTCATGATGTGGATCTCCTTGTAATGCTAATAAAGCAGAACCTTGGATAATTGGAATATCGTCTCCTGGGAAACCGTATTCGTCTAATAATTCACGAATTTCCATATCTACTAATTCTAATAATTCTGGATCATCAACCATATCTACTTTATTCATATATACGATTAATTTAGGTACACCTACTTGGCGAGATAATAAAATATGTTCTCTAGTTTGAGGCATAGGTCCGTCAGATGCACTAACAACGATGATTCCACCGTCCATTTGTGCAGCTCCAGTAATCATGTTTTTAACGTAATCAGCATGACCTGGACAATCAACATGTGCATAGTGACGTTTTTCAGTTGAATATTCAACATGTGAAGTATTGATTGTAATTCCTCTTTCTCTCTCTTCTGGTGCATTATCGATTGAATCAAAATCTGCAGCTACAGTATCTCCAATTCCTCTTTTTGCTAATATAGTTGCAATTGCAGCAGTTAAAGTAGTTTTACCATGGTCTACGTGACCAATAGTACCAATATTCATATGTGGTTTATTTCTAATAAATTTTTGTTTTGCCATTATTTGTTCCTCCTTAATAAATTTTCTCTTTCTTATATTTTTATCAAATTAATTTTATCGCATTATAAGTTATAATGCAAGTTTTAAGTAAAATTATCCGTTACGTTTTTTGATAACTTCTTCAGCAATTGATTTTGGACATGTTTCATAATCTGCGAATTGCATTGTGTAATTTCCACGTCCTTGAGTGTTTGATCTTAAGCTTGTAGCATATCCAAACATTTCTGCAAGCGGTACTTTTGCTCTTACTTGTTGAGCATTACCACGTTGTGATTGTCCTTCAATTCTACCACGACGACTAGTGATATCTCCAATTACATTACCTAAATAATCATCAGGTGCAATAACATCTACTAACATAATTGGTTCAAGTAAAATTGCTTTACATAAATCTTTTGCTTTTTTAAGTGCCATTCCTGCAGCAACTTTAAATGCCATCTCACTTGAATCTACATCATGATATGATCCATCGTATAATGTAGCTTTAATATCTATTAATGGATATCCAGCAACAATTCCGTTGTCTAAAGATTCTGCTAATCCTTTTCCTACAACTGGAATGTATTCACGAGGTACTGATCCACCAACAATTTTATCTGCAAATTCAAATCCTTTTCCTGGATTTGGTTCAAATCTTATCCAAACATGTCCATATTGTCCACGTCCACCAGATTGTCTAACAAATTTCCCTTCAATTTCAGCTGATTGTGTTATTGTTTCACGATAAGAAACTTGTGGAGCTCCTACGTTAGCACTAACTTTAAATTCACGTCTCATTCTTTCAACAAGTATATCTAAGTGTAATTCACCCATACCAGCGATAATTGTTTGTCCTGTTTCTTCATCAGTGTATGTTCTAAATGTTGGGTCTTCTTCTGCAAGTTTATTTAAAGCAATACCCATTTTGTCTTGATCACCCTTACTATTAGGTTCAATAGCAACACTAATAACTGGTTCAGGAAATACCATTTTTTCTAAGATTATATGATGTTTATCCTCACACAAAGTGTCTCCAGTAGTTGTGTTTTTAAGTCCGATTGCAGCGGCAATATCTCCAGCATATACATGATCAATTTCACTACGTGAGTTTGCATGCATTTGAAGAATACGTCCAATTCTTTCTTTGTTATCTTTTGTAGCGTTTCTAATATACGACCCTTTTTTGAGGTGTCCAGAATAAACTCTAAAGAATGTTAATTTCCCAACAAATGGGTCTGTCATAACCTTAAACGCTAAAGCTACAAATTTTTCATCATCTGATGGCATTATAGCTACTTCATTTTCCCTTTTATCTAACCCTAATACAGGAGCTACATCCAAAGGACTTGGTAAGTAATCTATTGTTGCATCTAATAATAGTTTAACACCTTTATTTTTAAATGCTGAACCGCACATAACTGGAAAGAATACTACATTTAATGTTGCTCTACGAATTGCTGCTTTTAACAATTCCGAAGTAATATTGTCACCTTCCAAGTAAATTTCCATAAATTCGTCATCAACCTCAGCAATTGCTTCGATTAATTCCATTCTTTTTAATTCTGCCATTTCTTCTAAATCTTCGGGAATACTAATTTCTACAGGTTCTTCTAAAGCACCACCATCATAATGATATGCTTTCATAGATAGTAAATCGATAATTCCATCAAATTCCGCTTCAGCACCTATTGGCCATTGAATAGCTGCTACGTGAGCTGCTAATCTTTCTCCAAGTGAGGTAACACTCATTTCGAAATCTGCACCCATTTTATCCATTTTATTTACAAAAACAATACGAGGTACTTTGTAATCATTTGCTTGTCTCCAAACTGTTTCAGTTTGGGGTTCAACACCTGCTTGTGCATCTAATAATGCAACACTTCCATCTAATACACGAAGTGATCTTGATACTTCTACTGTAAAGTCTACATGTCCTGGAGTATCAATAATATTCACACGATGATCTGCCCAAAAAGCAGTAGTAGCAGCCGATGTAATTGTAATCCCACGTTCTTGTTCTTGTTCCATCCAATCCATTTGTGAAGCACCATCATGTGTTTCACCAATCTTATGGATTCTTCCTGTGTGATATAGAATACGTTCAGTTGCAGTAGTTTTACCCGCATCAATATGCGCCATAATACCGATATTACGAGTATTTTTTAAACTATATTCTCGTGCCATTATGATATCTCCTTTCTACCAACGATAATGAGCAAACGCCTTATTGGCTTCAGCCATTCTATGGATATCTTCTTTCTTCTTAACAGAAGCTCCAATTCCTTGGCTTGCATCAATAATTTCTTTGGCTAATCTTTCCTCCATCGTTTTCTCATTTCTTAATCTTGCATATTGTGTCATCCATCTAAGTCCTAAAGTATAACGTCTTTCATCTCTTACTTCTACAGGTACTTGATAGTTTTGTCCACCAATTCTTCTCCCTTTAACTTCAAATGTTGGCATAACATTATTTAAAGCTTCTTCGAATACTTCAATTGGGGGTTGATTAGTAACATCTTCAACTTTTTTGAACGCTCCATATAATATTTTTTGAGCAGTTCCTTTTTTTCCATCCAACATGATATTGTTAATTAGTTTTGTAACTAATTTTGAATTATACATTGGATCAGGTAATACATCTCTTTTTGCTATATGACCTTTACGAGGCATAATTAATTCCTCCTTTCAAACTATAAATTATATTATGCTTTTTTTGCTCCATACTTAGAGCGACTTTGTTTTCTATTTTCTACTCCCGTAGTATCTAATGTACCACGAATAATGTGATATCTTACACCAGGTAAATCTTTAACACGTCCACCACGAATTAATACTACACTATGTTCTTGTAGTTTATGTCCGATTCCTGGGATATACGCAGTTACTTCAATTCCATTTGATAATCTAACACGAGCATATTTACGAAGTGCTGAGTTAGGTTTTTTTGGTGTCATTGTAGCAACACGTGTACAAACGCCACGTTTTTGTGGACTCGCTTGATATTTTGATTCTTTTTTAAGTGAGTTATATCCAACATTTAAATGACGTGATTTAGACTTTTTAACTTTGTTTTTTCTTCCTTTTCTTACTAACTGATTGATTGTAGGCATTAATAGTTTCCTCCTCTCTATTTATGTTCCACACTACCAGGTGGTTCGATTTTGTTATAAAATCTAAGGTTTAAGCGATAAACCCTGTATTCTATTACTAAATTGCAAATATATTATATACCACATATGCAGGCGTGTCAATAAATATGTTTATTTTATTTATTTTTATTTTTCGATGTTTAAATACCACTTTTTTTCAATATAAAAGCCTGTCACAGTTGACAGGCTTAAATAATTTACTTAAGGTCTAAATCACCAATAATAAACGGATTTACATCCTCTTCTTCAACTTCTTCAACAGGTTTATCGAAATCAAAGAATGTATCTTTTAAGATTCCCGTCCCCGCAGGTATTAATCCACCAATAATTACATTTTCTTTAAGTCCTACTAAATCATCAACCTTAGCTCTAATAGCAGCATCAGTTAATACACGAGTAGTTTCTTGGAACGAAGCGGCACTTAAGAATGAATCACTTCGTAAACTTGATCTTGTAATACCGAGTAATACTGGGCGTCCAATTGCTGGTCTTTTTCCTGCTTTTAAGATTTCTTCATTTTCTCTTATAAATTCTTTTACTGATACTTGCGCACCTGGTAATAATTTAGTATCTCCCTCTAATATAATATTTAGTTTTCTCATCATTTGATGGATAATAACTTCAATATGCTTATCAGAAATTTCAATACCTTGAGCGCGATATACTTTTTGTACTTCTTTTAAAATATATTGATGTACAGTTTCAGAATCAGTGGCTTTTAATAATTGTTTAGGATCAATAGAACCGTCAGTAATTTTTTGTCCTGCGACTACTTTTTGGCCTTCATCAATCAATAAAGTAACACCACTATTAGTTTCATAAACTATTTTTTCTAATTTATTTTCAACTGTAACTTTAAATCTTTCTTCGACAACTTCAATATCGGAAATTATACCGTCATATTCACTAATTACAGCTTTACCTTTAGGTGTACGTGCTTCAAATAATTCTTGAATACGTGGAAGTCCTTGAGTTATATCCGAACCTGCTACTCCTCCAGTATGGAAAGTACGCATTGTTAATTGTGTTCCTGGTTCACCAATTGATTGAGCAGCGATAATCCCAATACTTTCTCCAACTTCAACTTTATCTCCAGTTGATAAGTTTTGTCCATAACACTTTTTACAGATACCTGATTTAGAATCACAAGTTAAAACACTTCTAATTTTTAATTCTTTAATTCCGGCATCAACTATATATTTAGCAATTTCATCAGTTATATATCCATTATTTTCTAAAATTACATCTTTTGTTTTTGGATGAATAACTGTTTCAATAGTATAGCGTCCAATTAATCTATCAATGAATGGAACAATCTCTTTCCCATCACTATCGTGAGTGATAGCTCTAATTGTTGTACCTTTATTCGTATGACAGTCTTCTTCAGTAATAACTAAATCTTGACTTACATCAACTAAGCGTCTTGTTAAATATCCTGAGTCGGCAGTTTTTAAGGCTGTATCAGTAGAACCTTTACGAGCCCCATGAGTAGATATAAAGAACTCACTCATTGTTAATCCTTCAATAAACGATGATTTAACTGGTAATTCAATTGTTGATTTAATTCCCGCTTTTATGTTGTATGCAGTATTTAATCCTTCACGTTTAGTATTTGCCATTGAACCACGAATACCTGCTAACTGTGTAAAGTTCGATGCATTACCACGAGCACCAGAATCACTCATCATGAATATATGATTATCATTTGTAAGCTCAGCTATTAATCCTGTTTGGATTCTGTCTTTTACTTCAGCCCACTCTTTAACAACTAATTTATATCGTTCATAATCAGTAAGTAATCCCATTTCATATTGGTTGTATAATTCTTCTACTAATTTTTCAGTTCTTTCAACTTCTATTTTTTTACCAGAATAAACTTTTACATCTGCAGCAGATACCGTAATACCAGCTTGTGTTGAATATTTAAATCCTAAGTTCTTTAATTTATCTAGCATTTTTGAGGTTTCATTAATTTTAAATTGAATAAATACTTCACTAATAACTTGTGATAAGAATCCTTTTTTAAATGGTGATACAAGCGGTTGTTTTTTTATGTATCCTTTAATATCTGTTCCTTTAGGAACGAAATACTTACTTGGAGTAATATATCTTTCTTCATTCGTTTCAGAATCTTTTTGTTTTTGCAAATTCACTAATGTTGGTTCATTCAAATAAGCAAAACTTCTTGGTAAAATTTGATTAAATGTTAATTTACCATAAGTTGTGATTAAATACCCGTTTTTTTGTTCTTCGGTAAGTGGGGCATTTCCTAGTGATCTACCTCTCATAGCTATTCTTGAATGTAAAGAAATTATCTTATTTTCATAAGCTAATGTTACTTCATCATAATCAAAGAATACTTTTCCTTCTCCAGGTCCATCTTTTTCTTCTAGTGTTAAATAATAATTACCTAATACCATGTCTTGTGATGGAGTAACGATAGGTTTACCATCTTTTGGATTTAATATATTATTTGAAGCTAACATTAACACTCTTGCTTCTGCTTGAGCTTCTTCACTTAAAGGAACATGAATTGCCATTTGGTCTCCATCAAAGTCAGCATTAAATGCTGTTGTAACTAATGGATGAAGTCTAATAGCTTTTCCTTCAACTAAAATCGGTTCAAATGCTTGAATACCTAGTCTGTGAAGAGTAGGAGCACGATTTAACATTACTGGATGTTCTCTAATTACATCTTCTACAACATTCCAAATTCTGTCATCTTTTAATGATTCAATCATTCTTTTTGCGCTTCTTATATTTGAAGCTATATCACGTGCGATTAATTCTTTTATTACAAATGGTTTAAATAATGTTACTGCCATTTCTTTTGGTAATCCACATTGGTACATTTCAAGTGATGGCCCAACAACAATTACTGAGCGTCCTGAATAATCAACACGTTTTCCAAGTAGGTTTTGACGGAAACGGCCTTGTTTCCCACGCAATAAATCACTTAATGATTTTAATGGTCTATTCTTTTCAACAACTACTTTACGACCGCGTTTAGAATTATCAATTAATGCATCCACAGCTTCTTGAAGCATGCGTTTCTCATTTTTAGTAATTAAATGTGGAGCATTTTGTTCGAATTGTCTTTTAAGACGATTATTACGGTTTAAAATACGACGATATAAATCGTTTAAATCTGTTGTTGCAAAACGTCCACCATCTAATTGAACCATCGGACGAAGCTCTGGAGGTATTACAGGTAATACATCTAATACCATCCATTCAGGATTATTATCTGAGTGAATAAACGCTTCAACAATCTCTAATCTCTTAATAATTTTTTCACGTTTTTGTTTTGAAGCAGTTGGTAAATCTCTTCTTAGTTGTAATGACTCTTTCTTCAAATCTAATTTTCTTAGTAATACCTTAACTGCTTCTGCACCTGTTAGAGCTTTGAAACGGTTACCGTATTCCATATACTTTTTAGAATATTCTGCTTCACTTAAAATTTGTTTAAATGTAAGGTCTGTATCTCCTGAATCAATTACGATGTATGATGCAAGATAAACAACTTCTTCTAAGTCTTTTGCTTTTATAGCTAGTAAAGTAGCTAAACGAGATGGAGAATTTCTTAAATACCAAGTATGAACAACAGGAGCTGCTAATTCAATATGTCCCATTCTTTCTCTGCGGACTTTACTTTCTGTGATTTCAACACCACAAACAGGACATTTTTTTCCTGTATGCGAGCTTCTTTTTGATTTATTGCTACATGCACATTGATAATCTTTGGTTGGACCAAAGATTACTTCACAAAACAAACCGTCTTTCTCAGGTTTTAAAGTACGGTAATTAATAGTTTCGTGTTTTTTTACTTCACCAAATGACCATCCTCTAATTTCTTCTGGAGAGGCTAATCTAATTTTATAATGTGAAAATATTTGACTCATAAAATCACCCTACTTTCTAAGATTGAAAGCCATATTTTGTAATATAGTCTTCTGAATCTTCATCTACTAAACTTTTATTTGCTTCATTAACACCAGTTTTTTTATTAATTAATTCAACATAAATACCTAATGCTTGTAATTCTCTGGTTAATACTCTGAATGATTCTGGTAAGCTTGGTTCAGGAATACTTTTTCCATCAACAATAGCTCTAAATACTTTATTTCTTCCAATGATATCATCTGATTTAACCGTTAACATTTCTTGTAATGAGTAAGCTGCACCATATGCTTCTAATGCCCATACTTCCATTTCTCCAAAACGTTGTCCACCATTTTGAGCTTTACCACCCATTGGTTGTTGTGTAACCAAAGTATATGGTCCCACTGAACGAGCATGTAATTTATCATCAACCATGTGGTCTAATTTAATCATATACATAACTCCAACACTAATACGATTATCATAAGATTCTCCAGTTAATCCTGAATAAAGAACTTGTTTACCATCAGCTGGCATTTTTGCTTCTTTGATAATATCTCTTAAATCTTGACTTGTTACACCATCAAATACTGGAGTAGCGATATGCACTCCAAGTTTTTTAGCAGCTATTCCTAGATGCAATTCTAATACTTGTCCAATATTCATACGTGAAGGTACTCCAAGTGGATTAAGCATTATATCAATTGGTGTTCCATCTTCCATATATGGCATATCTTCCATTGGTAATATTTTAGAAATAACTCCTTTATTACCGTGACGCCCTGCCATTTTATCGCCTTCATTAATTTTGCGTTTTTGAACAATATAAATTCTAACTACTTCATTTACTCCTGGAGATAGTTCATCTTTATTGGCACGTTTAAAGTGTTTTACACTGTGCACAATTCCACCACCACCATGAGGAACACGTAAACTTGTATCTCTAACTTCACGTGATTTTTCACCAAAAATAGCTAGTAATAATTTATCTTCTGGAGTTGGATCTGTTTGTCCTTTAGGTGTTACCTTACCAACTAAGATATCTCCTTCAAATACTTCAGCACCAGGAATAACAATTCCAATGTCATCTAAATATTTACGACCTTCATCTCCAACATTAGGAATTTCTCTTGTAATCTCTTCTTTACCAAGTTTTGTATCACGAGCTTCTATTTCATATTTCTCAATATGAATTGAAGTATAAACATCTTCTTTAACCAAACGTTCAGACATGATAATTGCATCTTCATAGTTATATCCGTTCCATGTCATAAACCCAACTACAACATTTCTCCCAAGAGCAAGTTCACCAGCATCCATTGAAGGACCATCAGTGATAATCTCTCCTTTATTAACTGAATCACCAATTTCTACAATTGGTGTCTGATTAATACAAGTACCTTGGTTTGATCTTTTGAATTTTTCTAATTTATATTCATCAATTGAACCATTTTTTTGTTTAATTTTGATTGTTTTTCCATCTACATATTGAACTTCTCCATCATTTTCAGCAATCACACAAGACCCTGAATCATGAGCAGCTTTATATTCTATACCTGTAGCAACATATGCTGCTTCAGGAATAAGTAACGGAATTGCTTGTCGTTGCATGTTTGCACCCATCAATGCACGATTAGCATCATCGTGTTCTAAAAACGGGATACAAGCAGTTGAAATTGAAACAATTTGTTTTGGAGAAACATCCATTAATTCAACAGTTGTACGATAGTGCATTTTTGTTTCACCTTGGAATCTAGCAACTACTGATTCATAAACAATTTCTTTATTATCGTTAACAACTAAATTTCCTTGCCCAATTATGTATTTTTCTTCTTCATCAGCTGATAGATAAACTATTTCATCAGTAACTTTTGCTATTCCATCAGATGTTTGATTAATTTTTAAGTATGGTGTTTCCATAAACCCATATTTATTTACTCTTACATAAGAAGCTAAACTGTTGATTAGTCCAATGTTTTGTCCTTCAGGTGTTTCGATAGGACAAATTCGACCATAATGCGAATGATGAACGTCACGAACTTCAAATCCTGCGCGATCTCTAGTTAACCCTCCAGGCCCAAGAGCAGAAATACGACGTTTATGTGTTAATTCATCAAGAGGATTTGTTTGAGCCATGAATTGTGATAACTGGCTACTTCCAAAAAACTCTTTTAATGAAGAGGTAAGTGGTCTAATGTTAATTAAGTTTTGTGGAGTTATTTCTTCAGGATCTTTTGTTGACATACGATCCTTTACATTTTTTTCCATTTTTGTAAGTCCAATTCTAAATTGGTTTTTTAATAATTCTCCAATTAATCTTAGACGTCTGTTTCCTAAATGATCAATATCATCTAATTTTCCAATACCAACAAATAGATTTAAATAATATGAAATAGATGAAATGATATCAGAAGGTACAATATGTACTTTGTCTTCATAAGAATTGTTACCGATAAGCTTCACTTTAATAATTTCATTATCTCTATTTTTAGTAAACACTTCTAATACTTCAATTTCAGCTAATTCAAAATATATATTTTCATTTTGTAAAGTAGTTTCATATCCATCTTTCAATTCCTTAACAAATGTTTTACCCATTTCTTCAGTTAATATTTTTTCTGTTTTAGCAATTGATTTTAAATACCCTTTAAAGTATTCTTTTGCAGTCTTAAATTCTTGATTTTTAATATCTTCTAATAATTCTTCATCAGCTATATAATCAAATAATTTCACATCATTTACTTCGGCGCTTCTAAATACACTTTGTTGATCTAAAAATGCATATTCAAGATCGTAAGCTCCCACTCCAGGAACCTTAAATGTAAATAAGTGACGATATTCTTTTAAAACTTCAATCATTGTTTTTGTAATTTCTTGATTTTTTTCAATGATTACTTCTCCAGTTTCAGGATCCACTAAATCATTGACAAGTTCTTTATCGAATACACGATTTAAAACATCAAGTTTCTTATTAATTTTATAACGTCCAACTTCAGCAAGATCATATCTCTTAGCATCAAATAAACGACTCACTAAGAAAGCTTTAGCTCCTTCTTCAGTAGCTGTTTCACCTTGACGAAGTTTTGAATATACTTCTTTAATTGCTTCAATACAATTACTTGTAGGATCTTTAGCAAAAGTTAAACTTAAGTTATCAGATTCTCCATATGTTTCAGTGATTTGTTTTTCACTAGAAAAACCTAACGCTCTTAAAAGAGTTGTTAGGGCAATTTTTTTACTACGGTCCAATTTGACAAAAAGAACATCTTTTGAACCAATTTCATATTCTAACCAAGCACCCCTTGTTGGAATAACTTGTCCTAAGAATTTACTTTTTAAAGTTTTCTTATCAATATTTTCACTAAAGAAAACACCAGCACTTCTTACTATTTGTGAAACAATTACGCGTTCACTTCCATTAACTATAAATGATCCAGTCGACGACATAATTGGAAAATCTCCCATAAATATCTTTTGTTGCTTAATTTCTCCTGTATCTTTGTTTACAAGTTTAACGTTAACACGTAATGGTTTAGAGTAAGTCATATCTTTCTCTTTAGTTTGAGCAACATTATATTTTGGTTCATCAAATATATAATCCTCAAAATATAATTCAATATTCTCTGTAAAGTTCTGGATTGGGGAAATATCTCTAAATAATTCTGCTAATCCATTTTGGACAAACCAATTAAATGATTCTGTTTGGACCTTAATAAGGTCTGGTAACTCAATATTAGACTTAACTTTCGAATAGTTTCGTCTCTCTCTTTTTGCACCGTATTTTACTAAATTGAAACTCACAAACTTCACCCCATTTTTTTTGATAAAAACATACCTACAACGCAAAAAAGCGCGCGATTTGGCAATTTAATATAATATCATAATTCTGTCAAATAGTCAATTGATTTTTACATTTAATAACTTGAAATCCTTTTTTTCTATTAACTATTTCAACACTTCTATATATGCTATTTAGTTTTTTTAGTGCGGAATCTGCACCATGTTTTTTATTAATAACAAGATAAAACTCACCATCAGGGTTTAAATATTTAGCTGCATTTTCAAAAAAGCGATAGATGATCTCTTTCCCAGCTCTGATTGGTGGATTAGTAACAATTAAATCGTACTTACTTGTAATGCTTTCAAATCCATCACTTATAAAAACATCTGCAGTAGTACCATTTAATTCAACATTTGATTTTGATAATTGAACGGCTCTTTTGTTTATGTCTACCATATCAATTTTTAGATTGTATACTTTATTTAAATAAATCCCAATTACTCCATAGCCACAACCTAGGTCCAATGCTGTCTTATGTGATTTATTTACAACAAGATACTTCAATAGAATTTGAGTACCTCTATCGAAGTTATTTTTGGAAAACACACCACTATCGGTATTGAATTTAAAAGATATATTATTAACACTAAAAGCAATCACTTGTGGATTGCTTTTAAGATTATCATTATCTTCAGAAAAATAGTGAACCATATTATCATCTCCATTTTCCGATAGTGTGTGAAAAGTCAAAAACCTGAGTTTTCACTCAGGTTATGTTGAACATAGTAATTATTTAATAGTTACTATTGCTCCAGCTTCTTCTAATTTTTCTTTTATTTCTTCAGCTTCTTCAGGTTTAAGGTTTTCTTTTACAGCTGTAGGAGCAGCATCTACTACACCTTTAGCTTCTTTTAAACCTAATCCAGTTAATTCTCTAACCACTTTGATAACTGCAATTTTTTTCTGTCCTGGGCTTTCTAATATAACTGATACTTCAGTTGGTCCTGAATCTTCTGCTACAGGAGCTGCTACAGCAACTGCACTTGGATCTACACCAAATTCTTCTTTCATTAAGTCAACTAATTCTTTTAATTCTAATAATGTTTTTTCTTTTAATGCTTCAATAATGTCAGCGTTATTTAATTTTGCCATGATTAATTCCTCCTATTATTCTTGTGAACTTTCTTCTAAATTTTCAATGTGTAAATTAATTGCTATTGCAACTTCCTTGATTGGTTGTAAAATTCCAGCAGCGATCATTGTAAGTAATACTTCTCTTGTTGGAATTGTTGCAATTTGCAGGATTTTTTCATTGTTCATGTATTCACCATCAACAACACCCACTTTTAATTCAAGTGCTTTATTATTTTTCGAGAATTCATAAATTACTTTTGCAGCAGATATACTATCAACTGTACTAAATGCGACTGCATTTGGCCCTGTAAGTAATTTGGATAGTTCTAAATAACCCGCAGCTTCTGCAGCTCTTCTAGTAATATTATTTTTGATTACTTTTAATTCGCAACCATTTGCCGTTAATTCTCTTCTTAGTTTAGTAACTTGTTCAACTGTTAATCCACTATAATCAACAACTACAAAACTATTAACACTTTGCATTTTTTCAACTAATACTTGAACTTCTTCGCTTTTTATAGCGATTGCTTGTTTTGACACTCTTCCACCTCCAAAACGTTTCTTCAATAAATAAAAACCTCTTATGTCTTGGACAAAAGAGGATAGTATTCTTATCTTTTCTTTTATCTCGTTAGGATATTAAGCATTATTAGCACCTAAGTCTTTGACATTAGTTTTATTTAATTGTGTTTTTAATGTTAACCTAAAATTGTATCTGTGTCAACTTTAATTCCAGGCCCCATTGTAGATGCAATTGATAAATTTTCAATATATACACCTTTAACAGTTGCTGGTCTTAATCTATCTATTGTTTCAAAAATAGTTTTTAAGTTTTCTAGGATTTTATTAGTATCAAAAGATACTTTTCCTATGCTTACATTAATATTTCCTATTTTATCTACTCTATATTCTACTTTACCAGCTTTAATTTCATTTATTGCTTTTGTTACATCCATAGTTACTGTTCCAGTTTTTGGATTTGGCATTAAGCCTTTTGGTCCTAATGTACGACCAAGTTTTCCAACTTGAGCCATCATATCTGGTGTAGCTACTACAGTATCAAATCCTAACCAACCTTTTAATACTTTGTCAATATATTCTTGATCTCCAACAAAGTCAGCACCTGCTTCTTCAGCTTCTTTTGCTTTTTCTCCTTTTGCAAAAACTAAAACCTTTTTAGTTTTTCCTGTACCATGTGGCAACACTACTGCACCACGTAAATTTTGTTCTGCTTTACGTGGATCTAAGTTTAGACGAATAGCAAATTCAATTGATGCATCAAATTTTTCGAATGATACTTTTTTAAGTAAATCAATTGCTTCAACTACTGGATAAGCTTTTAATACATCAACTTGAGCAGCTGCAGCTAAGAACTTTTTACCTTTTTTAGCCATAATTTTTTACCTCCTAAATGTGGTCTAACGGGATTCCCTCCCACAATTAGTTGTATATCAACAACTAAGTGCTTAGTCTTCTATAATAATTCCCATGTTTCTTGCAGAACCTGCAATAATTTTCATTGCTGCTTCAACGTCGTTTGCGTTCAAGTCAGGCATTTTGATCTCTGCGATTTCTCGTAATTGATCACGAGTAACAGTACCAACTTTATCTCTTAATGCATTACCAGAACCCTTTTCAATTCCAGCTGCTTTTCTTAATAGATCACTTGCTGGTGGAGTTTTAGTAATAAAAGTAAAACTTCTGTCATCATAAACAGTTATAACAACCGGAATAATTGAACCCATTTTGTCACGAGTCATTGCATTGAATTTTGTACAAAAATCTTGAATGTTTACTCCTGCTTGTCCTAATGCTGGACCAACTGGTGGAGCTGGATTAGCTTTACCCGCTGGAATTTGCAGTTTTACTTGAGTCTTAATTTCTTTAGCCACGAAAGACACCTCCTCTTTTTTCGTGATGTGGTAAGCAGATTTTTATAAATCCTCCCACTCAAAAAATAGCATGGCATATTGCATGCCAAGCTATTATACTATAATAATACAGATGATGTCAAGATATAATTATTACAGTTTTTCGATATCTTCAAACCCAAGTTCAACAGGTGTTTGTCTTCCAAACATATCTACTAAAACAGTAATTTCTTGTTTCTCATTATCTATTGAATCAACAGTTCCAATTTGATTTAAGAATGGACCAGTTGCAACTCTAACTTTTTCACCAATTTCAACATTAATTATTGGAGCTTCCATTAATCCACACTTCTTAAGAATCGGATTAATCTCTTCAGCTGGAAGTGGTACAGGCTTTGTTCCTCCCCCACTAGATCCTAAAAATCCAGTTACACCAGGTGTATTACGAACAACAAACCAAGAATCATCAGTAACTTCCATTTCTAAGAAAACATATCCAGGAAAAGTTTTTACCATTTTTTCTTTCGTAGTTCCATCAGCTTTTTTTTCAATTTTCAATTCTTCAGGAATCATAACTTGAAAAATTTTATCTTCCATTTGCATTGATTCAATACGGCGTTCTAAATTTAATTTAACAGAGTTTTCGAATCCAGAATATGTTTGAACAACATACCATCTTCTATCTTCCATTTTAAGCGCCTAAATTAACGAGCCAAGTAAACAAAGGCTGTAAGCCAAAATCAATTACTACGAAAAATAATCCAATAATCATTATAAACCCAAATACTCTACCTGAATGATTCATAATCATTTCTTTATTTGGCCAAGATACTTTTTTCATTTCTCCAATACTTGGCACAAAGAATGGCCAAATTGATAATAAAAATGAAACGGCTCCAATTACAATTACAAAAATTGAAAAGAACATCACTTTAAAATCACTATTAAATATCCAAAAATCAGTATATCTTATTTCTAAAACAGAACCTTCAACTAAATAAACACCTAGAACTAATACAATAGCTCCTAATATTCCAAGTAATATCTTTTCAAAAGGATATTCCTTACGAAGGATTTCTATTACTTTATTTTTCTTAATTTCTTCAACTTTTTTTGCCATTTTTCTATTCTCTCCTATTTGCTTTCTTTGTGGATGGTGTGTTCTCCACATCGTTTACAGTATTTTTTAATTTGTAATCTCTCTTTTTTATCTTTGTTTTTATAAGTAGTGTAGTTTCTCGATAAACAAACTTCACAGATTAAAATTATTTTTTGTCTCATATTATCACTCTCTTGCATTTATATAATTTAGCAAATTTCTATATTTTTGTCAAGTTACTTGTTAAAATGTTTTTTAATTTTTACCTTTGCACGATGCAAAGAATTATAAATTGCCTTATCACTCATACTGTGTTTTTCCCTAATATAAGTGATGCTATAATTATTTAGTTCTCTTAAAGTATATACTAAATACTCGTTATTTGTAAGTATTTTTGAAATTTCTTTTTTTAGCAAATCATAATAGACACTGTTCTGATTTATATTGTGATTTGTTTCATAAATAAAATTTTCATTTTTCTTAAAAATTTCTTTCCTTCTTAAATTTTTCGATATGATAGTAATGAATTTTCTCTCTAAATTAAGTTCAAAATATCTAGTAAAGGATTTCGAGTATATTTCATCAAAAGTTTTTATTGATTTAAATAAAATCATCAATCCTTCTTGATACATATCATCATATTCAAAATATAGGTTGAACTTAAAGATTTTTTTAGAAATAAAACGGGAGTACTTATCAAACATTAACTCTAAGGCTTCATCATTACCCTCTCTTATTTGGCTAATGATTTCATAGTCGTTATGTTTTAGATAAGTCAAATATGTCACCCCTTCTTATGATATATTTCGTAAATGATCAAGGCTGCGGAAACACTTGCATTTAAACTATTAACATGTCCATTCATTGGAATTTTAACGATATAATCACAGTTTTCTTTAACAAGTCTACTAATTCCTTTTCCTTCGTTACCAATAACAACACAAAGATTAGTGTCCACATCAATATCATGTATTGTTTTGTCTGTTGATGCATCAGTTCCTACAACCCAAAATCCTTTATTTTTAAGGGTTTTAATTGTTCGAGTTAAATTAGTTACTTCAACAACATCAACATGTTCTATTGCTCCTACTGATACTTTTGCAACTGTAGCATTTAATTTTACACTTCTATTCTTCGGGATAATTATTGCATCTACATTAAAAGCATCTGCACTTCTTAAAATTGCTCCTAAATTATGAGGATCCTCTAGTGAATCAAGCATTACAAATACTTTATTTAGCTTGTCGTTATTAATCACATTTTCAAGTGTTTGATATTTATATTCTTCAACTAAAGCTCCAACACCTTGATTATTTGGTGGCAAAATTTTATTTAGATTATATTTATCAAGTTCCTTTATCTTAAGATGTTTTTCCATAGCTAATGACAAAAATTCATTATTAGAACCTTTTAAAATATATATTTCATGAATTTTATGGCCTACTTTTATTGCTTCTAAAATACTGTTTTTACCAACAATTATTATTGCCATACAATCACATCCTTTTTCTTTTTATATTCTACCATAGAAAAAGCTTCATTACTATTGAAAAAAAATGAAAAATATTGCTCTAAAAGCGTTTTAAAGATATAATGATTTTTGAGGTGATTATTTTGGATAAAATACAGGTAGCACAATTATTAAAAACAAATATTACAAAAACAATGGGTTGTACAGATATTGGTGTTGTCGGATATATTGCTTCAATTGGAGCTTATACTTTACGAAATAAAGAAATTAAATCTGTGAAATTATTAATGAGTGAAGAATTATATAAAAACAGTGTAAATGTTGGTATTCCAGGAATAAGAGAAAGTGGATTAGAAAAAGCACTGGCACTTGGAATTTTACTTAAAGATCCCAAAAAGCAATTAAGTGTTTTTGAAAGTGTTACAAATGATGATATTGAAAAAATAGGAGCTATACTAGATAAAATAGATGTAGAAATTACTTACAAGAATTTTCCAGATACTGTCTTATACGAAGAACTAAATATTACATCTACCGATGGTGATGAAGTAAAAATTGTTATTAAGGATTCATATGATAATGTTGTTAAGGTTGTAAGAAATGGAAAGTTGCTTGAAGAGTATGAAACTAAACAATTACTTGGAAGAGTAAATAGATTTAAAATTACAAACTTTGATGAAATATATGATTTTGTTGAAAGTGAGGATTTCGAAGGCCTAGATTATCTATTTGAAACTTCGAAAGTCCAATATGAAAATGCT
The DNA here is from genome assembly GCA_030600605.1 of Mycoplasmatota bacterium. Taxonomy (GTDB): domain Bacteria; phylum Bacillota_I; class Bacilli_A; order Izemoplasmatales; family Izemoplasmataceae; genus JAFGXW01. The sequence goes on along the minus strand of JAUVLT010000009.1, from coordinate 3,017 downwards.
AGAAGAGAAATAATTAAAGAAGGGGGAGAATATTTAGTAGAGGATTTAAGAGAAGCTCAAAAAGATTGTGTGTATGATTTATCTAATTTCTTAAGAATGCATATCTCTGTACCCTCAAGATTAAGAATGGCTGGAGAAATTTATACAGTCTATGGAGTTGCGGGTAGTGGAAATTTAGGAATCGGCACACTCATTACCCCAATGTTTTTAGCTGATGCTTTAGAACTAAGTAAACTCGAACGAAAAAAGATAATTCTTTTATCATTTCTTACAAGTGTTTATGTTAAACAAGAAATGAATATTGTAACTGTTTTATGTGGTACTGGTCACGCAACAGGATGTAGCGCAGCAGCAGTAACAACTTATATAAAAGGTGGAACAAGAGAGCAAATAAAACAATCTATTAATATATACCTATCAACATCAATGGGGTTTATATGTGATGGAGCAAAATTATCTTGTACTCATAAAGTATCATTTGCTGCAATGAATGGAATGATTGCCGGTAAAATGGCAGTTGAAGATAAAACATATTGTGATGGTACTGGATTAAATAAAATAGATGTAGATATAACAATCAAGAATCTTGGTAAATTAAATAATGAAATACTTAATTCGGCAAATAGAGGAATAATTGAATTAATATAAAAAAATGAGAACGTTTGTTCTCATTTTATTATGATCTGTATTAATTCTTCTAATCGTGCTTTTTTATTGTCTAAATATAAAAAGCCAATAAGTGCTTCAAATCCAGTCGCTTGTTTATAAGTAGCTAAGTTGGTATTTTTTGGTTTACGATCTGAATTAGCATTTCGTCCTCTTTTAAACACTTGTATTTCACTTTCTGTTAGCACGCCAAATATTTTGTCTAATGCTTCTTTTTGACCTTTAGCACTAGTATATTTTATTGCCTCATTATGTAGTTTTTCTACTTTTGTATAACCTTTTTCTAATAATGATTCTCTAATATATACCTCATATATTGAATCACCTAAATAGGCTAATGTTAATCCATTTAATTGATTCATTTAGATAATCCCTTTTTGCTGTAATATTAATCGATATTTATCAGCGTTATCAAAATCCTTATCATTTCTAGCTTTATTCCACAGCAAATATATTTCTTTGTCTTCATTAGACAAAGGTTTTTTATCAGCTTTTAATCCTAAAACTTTGAAAAAATCTTCAAACAGTTTTAAAGCTGATAACAATATTTCATCTTCAACATTTGATCTAAGTAATTGATTAGCCTTCTTATTTAGATTTTGAAGAGCAGTTATGGCGTTAGCGGTATTAAAATCATTATCCATCGCAATTAAGAAATCTTTATAAATCAATAATAAATCAGGATCAATTTTAGCATTTGCATACAATTTATCACTTAAATCAAGTTTTAAGAAAAGTGCTGAATAAGTTCTTAATATCTTTTCCCATTCTTTTACATAAACATCAAGAGCTTCATCTGAATAGTTAATTGGACTTCTGTAATGTGTCGAAAGAGTAAATAATCTAAATCCATTTGGATTGACATCTAAATCTTTAACTAAAATTATTTCTCCCTCGCTTTTGCTCATTTTACTTTCTCCAATATTTAGTAATCCATTATGCATCCAGTATCTTGCTAAAGAGTGATTATTCAACACTTCAGATTGAGCTATTTCATTTTCATGATGGGGAAACATAAGCCCACTTCCTCCACCATGAATATCTATTTGTTCACCAAAAACATCGTCTATCATGGCAACACATTCCGTATGCCATCCTGGTCTTCCTTTTCCAAATGGAGAATCAAATTGAATTCCAACATCTGTTGTTTTCCACAAAGTAAAATCTAAAGGATTTTCTTTCTTACTATTCACTTCAACTCTTGCTCCAACTATTAAATCATCAATTTTCCTATTTGATAAAACCCCATAATTCTTTACATTTGCAACTCTAAAATAAACATCTCCATCTACTTTATATGCAAACCCTTTATCAATTAGAATTCCAATATACTTAATAATATGATCCATATATTCAGTAACACGAGGTTGAATATAATCAGTACTTGAATTTACTTTTTCAACATCTTTTAAAAATGCAGCGATAAATTTATCAGTGATTTCCTTTTCAGTTGTCTTTAATTCAATTGCTTTTGTAATTATTTTGTCATCCACATCAGTAAAATTTGACACAAATTTAACTTTATAATTTCTAAATTCAAAATAATTTTTAACAGTATCAAAAAAGATTACCGGTCTAGCATTACCGATATGAATATAGTTATATACCGTTGGACCACAAACATACATATTTACAATACCTTTGTGAATCGAAATAAACTCTTCTAGTTGGTTGGTGTAAGAATTAAATATTTTCATAAAATCACTTCCTAATATATATTATTAACTATCATACAATACGATTAAATTCTATTTTAGTCAATTTAACTATATCTAAATTATACCTAAAATTAGCGAAATAGTAAATAAAATAAAAAACAGGAGAATTTCTCCTGTTTGTTAATTCATTAAAGTTTTACTACGTTAGCAGCTTGTGGTCCTCTGTCGCCTTCAACCACATCAAATTCAACTTTTTGACCTTCGTCTAAAGTTTTAAATCCTTCTCCTGTGATAGCTTTGAAGTGAACAAATATATCCAGTTCATCTTCCGTAGTAATAAACCCGTAACCTTTTTCTGAATTAAACCATTTTACTGTTCCTGTCATGTAAATCTCCTTTTTTTTATTATTTGCACTCATAATTATATTATATTTTTATCTGTAATGCAAATTATTTTAGGAGAAAACGGCTTGTTTAGACATTTTAATAAAAATTGTCATATATGAATGTTAAGTTTATATGCTATATTATTTGTTTTTATCTTTTCTTAAACACATAAACCAATCTAAACAATAAGTATCCTCATCATCGCTTTCCATTCTTTCTTGTGCCAATCCACAACTTCCAGCTGGTGGAACAATTACATCGTCTCCTGGTCTCCAATCAGCAGGTGTAGCTACACCCTCAGCATCT